>NZ_JBLBVK010000047.1:0-188006 GCF_047314965.1 Silicimonas lutimaris
AGCTCAGATCGTCATCAATCACTGGCTCAGGCAGTACAATCACACCCGGCCGCATCAGGCACTCAACATGCGCCCGCCCGTTCCTGAAACCCTATTAGAGAAACCCCTGATCAGTGGCCCATACACAGGGGGCTAGACACCAGACAGCAACAACCGGCAGGAGGGCTATGCCAAGTGCTGCTTTGCCTGCACTGAGTTCACCCTCTTCATCTTCCTCATTCTCATTGGCTATTTGTTCGGCCGACTCAGACACTTCCGCGTTGTTCTCTATTTCAGCTGAAGATTTTGGGGCCGTACATCCTGATACCCCAATCGCAAGAATTAGCATCAAGGTTCGGAAAGATTTGACTACTTGCATATCATGGAACCCCATAAGCCTCTGATATGTTTTCAGGGTATATTGCCCGGCCTAACGTTCTTTGATGGAAGTCAATCAGTGATTTTTCTCCTGTGTACGGTGAAGCATGACCGGCGAATGTGACGTGGGCGCGGGGAATCTGGGCCGACCGGGCCGAAATCGCCAAGCTGCGCGCCGGGGCGTGGATGCTGCGGGAAGTGGCGAAGGTGCTGGGGCTGTCTGAGGAAGCCGTGGACGAGGTGTTGCGTGGGTGACGCCTTCGTGCGTGGCCAAGGAAAAGTAATTCTTGGGATATCGGGTGATTGGTGCAACGGTACTCAAATACGGAGGACACAGCATGAAAAGACGCGTCAAGTTTCTTGTTATGATCACTGGACCGCTTCTTCTCATGGGATGCGAACACATATTCTGGTGAATCCCTAGGCTGCCAACGGTGCTAGGCGTCAAACATAGCAAACGGGTCGTCTTCTTCCTCGGCTGGCGTCGTGAAGCGCTGCCGCAAGTCCGTCAGGCCCAACTCAGACATCAAAGCGCGCATTTGTGCCAAGCGGCATGAATGTGAAGTATCCCCGACATAAATGGGTCTACCGGGACAAGCGCCGGCCAGCCTTACGCTTGTCGCGAGGTGGAATGGCATTACATCGCGTCAGGCGAGCCAATGCAAAACGGTCTGGTCGACAGCTTCAATGGCCGCCTGCGGGATGAGTGCCTGAACGAACACCTGTTCCCAACACTGCGCCATGCCCGCTATCTGATTGCGGCATGGCGCGACGATTACAACCATCACCGCCCGCACTCGAGCCTCGACGGGCTCACCCCGCGGGCCTTTCCCGCCTGAGGGAAACTCACTTCCAGCGTGCAGCCTGACTGCTCGCAGAGTTGCTGCACGATCGACAGACCCAGTCCGAGCCCCTCCGTGAGGGGGGCTTCCGGATAAACCTGCGCGCTATCTCTTCCAGGTCTTCGGGAGCAACCGTGTCACAATCATTGGAGATTTCGATACGACATCCTGTAGTGTCCCGAACCAGTCGACGACCTGGTGGTCGGCCTCGAGATGCTCGATGACCGGAGCGGCGAGGGCGCGTTCGTCCTCAATCAGCAGAATGCGCAAAGGTGTCCTGAGGGTTCTTCGCCTGCCTTGTTCGTTTGAGAAAATAGAACGGCAGAATGGCAAGATAAAGGAAGTTCGCAAATACGAGTGTCGGCCACGGGTTGGTCAGCAAGCAATAGATGCCGATCAAGGCAAGCACGGCGGCCGGCACGGAAAGAGGTGATCTTAAGCCGATATGCTTGATGGAGATCGTTGGTATCGTGCTTATCGCGAGCAGGCCCACGCCGACGACATAGACCGTGCGCAGAAATGGATGGGTCGGCGTATTCCAGTCGCTCAGGTGCATGAAGACCGGCATAAGGGCCAGGAGCGCCAGCGCCGGGGCGGGAACGCCGACGAAGAAATCGTCGCTACCACCGTTCTTTCTTGCCACGTTGAACCTCGCAAGGCGAAGCGCGCAACAGATCGCGATGCTCAGCGACGCGATCCAGCCGAGGCTGGCATAGTCAGTGTCTGCATACAGGTTGTGATAGATGAGAATGGCCGGAACGACCCCGAAGTTGAAGAAGTCCGACAGCATGTCGAGTTCAGCTCCCATGTCGCTCGTCGCATTGAGGAGACGTGCGATCTTGCCGTCCAGCGCGTCGAGGAGCATCGCCACCAACAACAGAGCGAGCGCTGCTTCGAGATGCCCTTCGAGGTCCAGCCGCAACGCGTTCATGCCCGCAACAAGTGCGCATAACGTCACAAGACTTGGAATTATACGTCGGAGGGAGAGGGCGAGGTTCTGTCTCATGTGCAATCTAACTCGGACGCCCTGACAGAAGTCCGGAGGGGTGTGACAGGTCGGCAAGGATCGTTTCGCCGGCTACGGCCGTCTGACCGACGGACACCCGAGGCGCGACGCCTTCGGGAAGAAGGACGTCCAGTCGGCTGCCGAACCGGATAAGGCCGAAGCGTTCACCCGCCGCGCAGGCATCGCCCGGCTTCACGAAACAGACGATCCGCCGCGCGACAAGCCCCGCGATCTGCACGACCCCGATCCGCGTGCCATCCTCCGCCTCGATCGTTACGCTGTTGCGCTCGTTGTGAATGCTCGCCTTGTCGAGCGAGGCATTCAGGAACTTGCCATGATGGTAGATAACCTCCCGCACGGTCCCGCTGATCGGTGCCCGGTTGATGTGACAGTTGAAGACATTCATGAAGATCGACACCCGGGTCCTTGGCGAAGTTCCAAGACCCATGTCTTCCGGTGGTGCGACCTCCTCGATCAGGGACACGATCCCGTCCGCCGGAGACAGGACCAGAGAGGGGGCCTGCGGGACGACGCGCACCGGATCTCGGAAAAAGTAATAGCACCATACCGTCAGCCCGAGCCCGACCCAGAACAGCGGGGCCCAGACGAGGGTCAGAACGAGCGTGCCAAGCGCGAAGGCCGCGACGAACTTGCGGCCCTCCTTGTGCATCGGAACCGCGACTATCCTGAGCATGTCCATGTATCGATCCTCAGCCCGGGGAGAAGGAACTTGCTACCACGGCAAGTATGAAGACACCATTCGCAAAGAGCAGGCACATGGTCGCGAGCGAGCCGAGCTCCTTGGCCTCACGCGCGAACCCCTGCCACAGACGCCGGACGCCTGCAGCCGAATAGCCTGCGGCTGCGAAAAGGTGCGCCGCCCCGGCCATTCGCTCGGGTTTCACGGCCTGGTTTGGAAATCTGTCGGTCATCGGTTGGCGATCCGCTGTCTGCTTGTGCACGAGGCGAAGACGTCCAGTTCGGCATGATGTTCGACGGTCGCGATGTCAAGCATCCCAAGAAGAGAATGAAACAGGTTGTCGTGCGAAATCGCGGCATCCTTTTTCGCCGAAAGACACGCCACGTCGATCGCAAAACGGTCATGGAACGCTTCTGACATCCACATGATCATCGGCACCCTGGTCTGAAGCTCCAGCGCCATGAAGTAAGGCGCGCCATGCAGGTAAAGCCCGCCGTCGCCGAGCGATTCACCATGGTCGGAAACATAGATCAGCGCGGTGTCCGCCCGGCTTTGCCCGTCGAGAACGCCGATGGCTTCGGCGAGAAAGTTGTCCGTAAAGGCAATCGTGTTGTCATAGGCGTTGACGATCTCCTCCAGTGTGCATTCCGTGAACTCGGCCGTCCGGCATGATCGTCCGAACTTCTCGAAGCCCTCGGGATAACGAAGGAAGTACGCTGGCCCGTGGCTGCCGAACACTCAATCAAAGTGCCATTCTATTTGCTTGCCAGAGAAACTCAGGACCATTGTTCAATCTGGCAAGATGAAAGCTCTAAAGGCCGGAGGAGTCACGTCAATGGGCAAGCACCTTGCATCAAAAATGTGCTTCTTTGATGTGAGGCCGTCAACTGCATCCGCGACAAGGTGGGCTGGCCTGGTGGCATCCTGGCAGGTGGCGACTGGGGTACGCCCAAGGGAATGCACTGGCGCACCTATGAACTGACGTGCTGTCTGCTGCGCTTGCACCCGTCGCGGCCATCCTCTGAAAACCGAGCGACGTTTTCATAGTCTTGCTGTTGATCTCGGAAGCACTGTTCAGTTTGGCTTTCGTTGATACCTGCCGCCAGACTATCCGTGAAGCAGGGGCCTGTCTTACGTGCCGTCGGTACGCGGAACGCGCGGCCCCGCTCCAAAGGATATCCGCTTCTGGGCGAGACGGTTGATGCCCAACAGCTCCAGAACCGGCCGAAGTCCTATCCCAAGCAGCACGCCGATCGCCAACTGCACGGAGATTTCCAGCGGTGTGGGAAGGAGCCCCGGCACAAACTGATTCAGGGTGAAATCAACAGCGCGATGACTGAGATAGATCATCAACGCATGACCCGAAATGATGACGAAAATGGCGGTTAGGATGCGCGGAAGTGTGACAAAGGGAACGAATACGCACAGGCCTATTGCCAACAGCCAGGCAATTTCCGCGTTGTTCGGATAGACGAACTGAGCCAGAGCAAGATGTACAAGCCCAAGCATGATCGAGACGAGCCGCCGCATTGAAGTGTCGGCATACCCAAAAAGTACACCAAGTGCGAAGAGCGGAAGCAGCGTCGTCGGTGCGTTCTGGAGCAAAGCTGACACGTGGCCGATATCCCCCATGTCGAGCGGACCGGACAGCAGCAGGATCAGACCGGCACCTATGATCTCGGCCAACCCGTAGAACACAAGCGCTCCGCGCCATGGATTTGACGCCAGGGCTGCCCGCAGCCCCGGTATTGCCAGCAAGACGCCCAGCAGGAAGAAGATCTGCAAATAGGCGTGAAGGAACCATAGCCAGATTATGTGATAACGCTGGGACTCGAAGCCGAGGATCACTACATCAATGAACTTCGCCACATTCTCAAAGAGAAGTATGGCTGCGGGATGAGGCGAATTGCCGATCTGGCTGTGCACCATGAAGATCAATATCGAAGCCGGAACCAGCGGCACGAGCAGTTTGGCGATCAACGCCCAGATGCGTCCGGTCCGGCCGTCCTCCAAGATCGCCGGCAGGTGCAGACGCCCGAACGTGTATCCGGCCAGCGCGAACAGTGCGAGCGAAGCCCCCACCGCCAGCTCCCAGCCCGTGTGATGGGCGACAACAAGAGCGATGGCGATACTCCGCATGACGATGAACGTGTCCAGGCGCCGCGTCTGAAAGAGCCAACCGGTCTGTTTCTGTCCGGCGTGGGCGTCTTCACGATGGAGCGCGAGTTTCGAGACCGGCATCCATTCCCAGTTTTCGGGCAGAACAAACCCATGCGCCTCAAGTTCGAGCCGCGCCTCGATCGTCGAAAGGCTATCGGCGCCGAGGTCGAATAGGGACTCGCCCCGGCCGATCACCGGTCGTCCCGTGGCCTTTGCGAAAACGGCCGAGATGACCTCTTCGGCGTCGCTCTTTTGTCCGATGCCGTCGGATATGTTCGCTTCATCCTGCTGGCTCCGGTCCGCGAGCGCGACAAGAGCCTCTCGGTCGATCTTGCCGTTGCGCGTTAGAGGAAACTCCTCCAGCAGAAGAATCCGGGCCGGCATCATGTAGGACGGCAGGCTTCTCGCCAGCGCAGCTTTGACTGCGGCGTCTGTGACCGTATTGGAAACCGTCTGCGCGAAAAGCAGAATCCTGCCCTCGGAAAGCGTGGCAAAGGACCGTTCGATCCCTGAAACCGCCTCTACCGTCGCCTCGATCTCCCCAAGTTCGACGCGGAATCCGTTGATTTTCACCTGCCCATCACGGCGACCGGCGAAATAGATGTTTCCGTCAGAAAGCTGATAGCCGAGATCGCCTGTGAAATGCTGACAAGCGCTGGTCGCGCCGGCAATATGTCGTTTCTGATTGATCCCTTCGACCGGATCGGCCAGTTCCGCCACGATCTCGCCGACTTCCCCGGTGGAGACGGCATTCCCGTCGTCATCCAGCAAACGCACACCGGTCCACGGCAAGGGAAGGCCCATAGGGATGTCGCGTTGCGACGGTTTGGGGGAATCGATTATCTCGTGAACGAGAAACGCCTGCGGGGTCTCGGTCGTCCCAAAGACATGGAATTGCCTGGCTCGAGGAGCAAGCGTTTCGAAGTGTCGCACACTCGACTGCGGCAACCGTTCCCCGCCCCAGAAGATACCACGCAGGCTCGTGAAATCGCTAGCCGCGGCATCTCCCGCCATGATCAGCCGGGCTGTCGAAGGGCTGAAGCGAACGACATTGCATTTCGCCTGTTTGAAGAATTGGCGAAGGGCCTCCGGTCGCGACATTTCCTCGGGCGTCGGAATGGCGACCATGCCACCGTGACAGAGGGGCAGGAAGACGTCACGCAAGGTTGGGTCATGAGCAATACCGGCCATCAACATGGTGGTGATGCCGTCGCGAAGATCCAGTGTCTCCGCTTGCCATGAGACGAACCGCAACAAGGTCGTATCTGGGTGCGAGACAAGCTTGGGGCGGCCAGTCGTTCCCGAGGTAAACAGGTGACAGCAATATTGGCGCGGCGGGCCGTTCACGATTGTCGGGTTCGCGTCAGCGGAATGGTCCGGCCGAATGATCGTGACCCTACGGGCCAGACAGAGTGGGACCTCCGCGCCCGCCGGGACAAGATACCGGGCACCTAGACGTTCGAGCATGAACAGGATTCTGTCCATCGGGTACGTGCTGTCGATGATGGCGAAAGAGGCCCCGGCAGCGGAGACGCCCAGCATGGCTTCGACCAAGGCCGGATCGCGCTGTGCCAGGATCGCCACACGGTCGTCCGCCGTGACGCCCGCCGCCTGGATCGCAGCCGCAACTGCGCGCGTGCGTTCCGCAAGAACGCCGTAGCTCATCCTGCCCTTGGACGTGATGATCGCGGTGGCTTCGGGCTGGCGCTCGGCGGTCTCGAAAAATGGCTGATGCAGGCGGTGGCCGGGCGTCGGGTCCAGACTGGTCCGCGGGAGGACAACCTCGTGGTTTCTGCGACCCTTCTTAATGATGTCCCGGCAAAGGGCCTCAGGGGTCTCCAGAGCCGCATTCAAGACCCGGTCGAGAAAGCTCAGAAACAGTTCGACCCGCTGGTCGGTCAGGACAGCCCGGTCGTAATATGCATGGGCCTTCAGAACGTTTTCATCCTCCGCCCAAACGAGGTTCAGTTCGAACTCCGTACGACGGTCCAGAAACTCTCGGGGACCGACCTCCAGTTTCCCGGCCCGAATTCGGTTCGTGGGCGGGAACATGTTGATCGAGATGCCGGGCGCCTTTCCCTCCGACAGCACGCTGTCCAGAAGTGGTTCGGTCTCGTGTGCCACCGTTTGGCTGGTGCGCTCGGAAATGTGGCGCGCGAAGGAGGCGAAATCTCTATCCGGGTCGACGGTGAGGTCGAGTGGGAGAGTGTTGGAAAACGGGCCGACGATCGAGTTGGGCGCGCCAAGAGACTTCCGTCCTTCCGACTGGAAAAAGCTCGTCACCCCTCGGTCGCCCATGAAACCCTGCACCGCAAGCGCATAGGCGGCCGCCAGTATGCCGAACCTCGTGGCCCCGGTTTGCCGCGTCAGTGTCCGCAGCGAGTGCCCGAACTCCTCGAAGGCGCGAACGGCCACCTGGCCGGCTTCGTCGGACTGGCCTTGCGAAACGCCGTCACCTACCAGCCGGACAGGTGGCGGAAGGGAAGAAACAAGGCTCTGCGCTTCCGGCGACAGCTCGCCTAGTGGATCCTGGGCTTGTGCGAAGTCATAGTAGGACCCGACCGGCGGAAGCTCCTCTCCGCAATACAGTTTGAGAAGCTCGCGATTCATGACCCCACGGGAAAATCCGTCGGTAATGGCGTGATGCGCCGCTATGGTGAACCGCCAGCACTCGCCGCAATCCGCGACCACAAATCGGACGAGTGATCCCGGCTTGCGGGTGTCGACCTTGTTGAAGATCAGGGGAAGTGCGCGCTGCCGGAACGTCTCAAATCCACGATCCGCCAATTCGAACGCATGAAACTCGAACCGTGCCTCCCGCGATACATGGGCGGTTACAGTGCCGCTGTCGATCCGGAAGCTCGTTCGTAGTGCTTCGTGTCGCTGCACCAGCGCCCTTGCAGCTTCGTGGAGCCGTTCTCGATCCAGTGGGCCATGGACCAGATGACCGACTGCAATCATGTAAGTCCCGGCACCCGCCATTTCCGCTTTTACGTATCGGAACTGGTTACCTGTCGCGATCTTCGGCTCGGACGAAACATCTTGGTACATGGCACACTCTTGAAACGCGATCGGTGCCATCTCAAAAAAACCGGGTATCAAGGGCTACCAACCTGATATGCCGCAATTATTTACCCAGACTTTTCGCGTTGAACAACTTCCGGTTTTTTGTGGGGTGAGGATGGTATCATGGCCGCAACACACGACTGCAAATCCCAACGGAACTCGAGCGGAAGGAACGCAAGCTTCAAAAAGTGGACAAGGACCAAGTCCACGCATCAACGCATCTGCGAATATGAATGGTTCGAGATTGAAGAAAGCTGAAGGTCTGCTTCGTCCCGAACTCTGTCGTAGTCTCGAATTTTGCAAACATCTGCTCGACGATCATTCTGCGGAAAAACAATGTGTTGCGAGCGTAAAACGTAGTGGCCAATACTGAATGCGGCCGTCTTACTTGTCAGGCTATTCTCGTTTGCTGCGTTGAACAAAGATCCTCGCCGTTTTGCGAGGTTTTTTTGGGCGGTGGCGGCGAGCAGGAATTCGTCATTTGCGCCGCATGGGCCTCGCAATCGCAGCCTGCCGAGGCCGGGTATGCGCTTGGGTTGGGCCTGGGGCATTTCGACCTTCTTTCGGAGCGCCATCGAGATTTCGTTTTTCTTCATTCTGGCGATGTCGCGCGCGATTTGGAGGGCGTCTGCGGTATCGATGGTCGATGCGTCCCACTCTTCCTTCGGTGTGGAGTTCTGTTCGTTTCACTCTGCCTCGATCAGGCTGGCATCGATTGCCATACGTTGGCCGCTGACCGCACCTTCCGCGATGCGCGGGCAACAATAGTTTCGAACAGATGACGCAGCAGTTCGCTCTCGCGGAAACGGCCATGCCAGTTCTTTGAAGAGATCGAAAGGTCGAGTAGGCGGCCGCTCAGATCGATACCGCAGAACCAGCTATAAGTTAGGTTCATGTGGACCTCTTTACAAAGCCGCACCTCGGACATTGAGGCAATTCTCACCAAGGTCTGCTTTCCGCGTTGAGCGGACCTTCGCGCTCAAACGGACGGCTCGGCGATCAAGTTAGTCCTTTCGGTCTTGTCCTTCCTCACCAGCGGGCCCTCGCGCTCATCGTGTACGCTCCAAGCTGCCGTCCGGCGCGTGGTTGCGTTGAGAGGCGCCGACGCGCCAGTCCGATCCGCTTGATAAAATGGTTGATTTCAATGAGGCTGCTGTCCTGAAAGGAGCCAAAATGAAACAAACCTCTCTTTCTGTCATACTCTGTTCTTTCGCTCTTTCCGGCTGCGTGGACAATTCAATACGGGAATTCGGGGATCTCAGGCCAACGGAGTCAGGTTTCGAGGCGACCTTTGGCGTGAACGCCAAGACGACTCCGGTAAATGGTCGAAACGCCGAAGCAAAGCGCCTGGAGACATTGCAGGACTGGACCGAGGATGCCGGGCTCTGCCCGAATGGCTACCAGATTGCCGACAGGACAGTCGTTCAAAGGCTCGGCTATGAGTATTGGATATACTACGTAGGCAGGTGTCTTTAATGGAGCGGGTCACCAGCGGCCGAGCTGGCTGACCACCTCCGAGGCCAAGATCACCAAGCCGTTTTTCAGCGCAAGGGTGCCAAGAGAAGCTGCGAGGATCCTGGGACATCCATAGGAAGGGGCGGCGAGGGTACTTGGAACGCTCAGGTGCAGGAAGTGGCGATGCCAGTCCGTCCGTTCGAACTTCTCCACCACGGGAAGATGGGATTTCGAGCCGGGTTCGCACTAGACATAGTTCGCCCCGCCAGGTTTGCCGTCTATTCCGTACACGCAGTTTTTTTCGTACGAGACCTGCTGGCAGTTAGGAAAACCTTTCAGAAACAGGACTGTGATAATGGAACTCGCACCGGGTGGGCCGGATCGAATTTATGGAAATCGGACGTTTCCGTGACGAGATTTGGATAGTCCGAAGGCATCGAAAATTAATTCTGCCATATATTTACCGCCCAAAAGTCCCGCATCATCCTAAAATCAGGCTGATTTTCAGGTCAAACAGACGGCTGTTGACTAGTGATTTGTTACGAGGACTGCACTTATGCGATCCAATGCGCAACCCGTCGATTTGATCGAGGGTGAGTTCGAAGATGAACCGAAGCCGGGCGCGGTTGCCGTCATGACCGGAACCTTCACCACCGATCTGGCAACCAATACGACAATCGAGAAGAATACGTCGCTGAGCGACGCCATCCAGACCGACCGCCGCACCGAAGCTGACGATTTCCCGCTTCGCGTCGCCCGTTCCCGCGCTCTGATAGAAGTGTCAATGACTGCGGTTGTGCTCCTCAAGTCCGCAACCGCGACCGGGGTGTCTACTCCGGTTGCTGCCGATCCCGCGCCTGCCGCCAACGAGGTCGCCGCGATTGAAAGCGCACCGATTCCGGAAGCGATGGCCACGGCGATGGCTGCGTCGCCGGTCGAGACCCGTCTCGACGGCGCAATTACCTTGAAGTCCATCCTCGAACGCGAACTCGAGGCCGGATTCAGAACCTTTGGTTTTGCTCTCGAACGCAAGGGCGAAATGTGGGTTGAAGAATTTAATCTCGCTTCGCTCTCAAACTAAAGCATCCCCAAGACATACTTAGGAGTATTACGATGTTCCGTTTCAGGAAAAAAGTTGTCGTGCCTGAAGGCAAACAATCTCAGGTAGATGAGTTCGCCAGGATTGCACCCCAGAAGCCCGCCGAAGAGGCGCCCGCCATCGACCCGGCGATGGGCAAGCGTCGCCGCCCCATTGCGGCTAAAACGCGCCTGATGGGCTACGACACTTCGGATGGCCGCATTGTCGACCTGTTCTCCGAGGACAAGGTGAACACGGACATCGGACGCATCCAGTTCCCGGTTGGCCTTGTGATGGTCATCAAGGGCGCCGGCCTCGGCGAATGCTTCGCCATCAAGTCCGGCATGTCCCAGATTGGACGCGGCGAAGACCAGGCGATCCGGCTCGATTTCGGCGACATGGCCATTTCGCGCTCCAACCACGCCGCCATCGTCTACGATCCGAAAGAACACTCCTTTCTGCTGGGCCATGGTGGAAAATCGAACATCGTGCGGCTGAACGGTAAGCCCGTGGTCAGCACTTCCGATCTCACGAACGGTGACGAGATTGAAATCGGAGAGACGAGGATGCGCTTCGTTGCGCTCTGCTCGAATGAATTCAACTGGGAAAACGCCGAACGTGAAGAAGGGGATGACGACGATGATCTGGAGATTGCCTGAGCCCCGCTTTGATGTTGCGTCCGCGCTCGACCGAGGAGGTCGTGACTATCAGGAGGATTCTCTCGTATCCGACTTCGCGGTCGGCGACGATTGCGGAATCGTGGTCCTTGCCGATGGCATGGGTGGCCATTCCGCCGGGGACCTGGCCTCGAAAATCGTTGTTACCGAAGTCTTCAGCGAGCTGAAGTTTCATGGCGACCTCTTCTTCGATCATGCCAGAAGTCTGCCGACGCTGATGTCGAACGCGATCTCCGCAGCGAACGAATGCATTCGCGAGGCGATGAACACAAACGAATCCGCCCGCGGGATGGGCTCGACCGTCGTCGCCACCGTGATAGCAGGCAACCGCCTGCACTGGTGCTCGGTCGGCGACAGCCCGCTCTACCACTTCCGTGGCGGTCAGATGACACAGCTGAACGAGGACCACTCCATGGCGCCACAGATTGATGCCATGGCGTTTGCCGGTATTATCACCGAAGAAGATGCGAAATCGCATCCCGATCGCAACTGCCTGACATCGGCCATCGTCGGCAGCAAGATTGCCAAGATGGACAACCGCGGCCAGGCCTTCGAGCTCAAGGCGGGCGACATCATCGTCGTGTCCAGTGACGGCCTGCAGTTCCTCGAGGACAAGGTGATCGCCAAGATCATCGGCCGCAACCGGCGCAAGCCAAGTGCCGACATCGCAAATGCGCTGTTACAGGCGGTCAAGGCCCTCGAAGACCCCGAGCAGGACAATATCTCCTTCGCGGTGGTCAAGGTCCGTCACGAGAAGCCCGTGATCCGGCCGGTGCGCCGCACCAACGTCACAGAAGTGGATTTCCATTCCACCCGGCTGGCGGGCGAAGCGGTCGCAGGGGCCGATAACACGACAATCCTCTCGGCAGAAAATGAGGCCGGGGACGAAGATATGCCGGCATCCGTAAGAGGCCGCGCCTGAGGTAAAAGTACATGTCGAGTAACGAGTTTAAGTTGGACCAGTGTGTTTCGGTCCGCCTGTCCCGCCTGCTTGGCGGAACGTTTCTGAGCCCGAAGGATCGTGCGCTGGCCGAGGTCTGCCAGCGGCGGCTGACCCAACCGCTGCGCATGATCATCTTTGGCTCTGATCCCAAAAATGCTGCACATCTGCTCAATTTGATTATTGGACATCCGGTAATTCCGGCAAAATTGGACAGTGTAAACGCAACGATTGTACATAGCGAAAAATCTTTCGCAAATTTGCAATACGCGGATCGAACTCAACGGAAATTATCGGGATCGGAATTCGCATCGATTTTCGACAATGATCCTGTCCGGGTTCGTATCGGCATCGATCTTCCGTCGCTCCAAAAGCTGTCCTTTACAGTCCTTGCGGACTCGAATTCGGAACGCCTGATGGCGGGCGGTGTCTCTCTCCTGGACTCGACGGATGTTGCCATCTGGACGGGCGGCGCCTGTTCCGAGGCCATGCGCGATCTCTGGGATCAGCTTCCTGAGATGGTCAGGGCGCACAGCTACCTCGTTCTGCCTCCCAATGGCGATGCCCCGGGCTGGGACGATCTCGCGCAGGAATTCGCGGGGGCACTGAGTGTCGATGCGCGCCTTGCGCTTCACGCCAAGAACCGCCGCCGCGGCGTCGACAAGGAGTCCTTCAAAGCTGCCGGCGGCACCGAACTGGTCAAGATTATCAAGAAGGAGATCGACCAACTCATCAAGCAGTCCGAAGACGTCGTCGAAATTCTCTGCCTCCGTTACGATGCGCAGTTGGCCGAAACGCAAGAAACCGTTGTCGATCCTTCCGAGCCTTTGAACGCGAAGCCGCGTTCGATAATCAACGAAAGAGAAATCAGCGAAAAATCATTAATCTCAGAGGGTAAGGAGGTTCTCGAGTCGCGCCCTACGACCGTGTTGACCTCTCTCTCGGATCGTCTCCGCACATCGTTCGACGCCGATGCAACCAAACCGGGCCGCGCCGTCACAGAACCCATCAGCTTGATTGCGCTTCAACGCAGTTTGCGCGGCGACCCTTCAAAGCGACCGGTTGCCCTTACAGGTCACGACGTCCGGCCGACCGGCGATCGTGCCGTTGACATGCAGAAAACCGGGCAGGGCGCGTGGCCCGGGTCTGGAACCATGACAAGTCCTCCTGCCTCACCTCACTACAACGCGCCCGTTGCAGCATTGGCGGACAATCCGGCATCGGGCAGCGGGACAGCGGCGCCAGAACCGGCAGCATCGCGGAAAGAGCGAAACGTCGAATCCCTGCAGTCGCGCTTAGCGCGCGATGCCACTTCGTCTCGACCTTCCGATAATGAGCCGCGTCCGGTGACACCTTGGTCCCTTGGGCTGTAATTTTCTAGGTCATGTTGACAAAAGGGAGGCAGTCTGGGCGTCAGGCGTGATTCAGGCAGGTGTCTGCGATGCAGACCAGCTTGGCGCGCGACCTGAAGATGGGCGACGAATGGTCGTTGTTTTGGCGCGTCATCCAAGCCGTCCGAACACCGAACGGATGCAAACCTACAAACCACTGCCTTGTTCTAGATGGAATTTTCTGGATCGCCGGTGCACCGTAGCGCGACCTACCCGAAGAGTTTGGAAAGCGGTCGAGCGTCCACCGGCAGTTCCGGCGTTGGTCGCTTGCGGGCCGGTGGGAAGATATCAAGGAGGCGTTCAACCAAAGCCGGGCCGTCCCAGATGCGCTGCAAATCTTCGACAGCACCGTGGTTCGCGCCCATCATCAGGCGGCAGGTGCAAAGAGGAAACTCAGAAACAGGGGTAACGCGGGGCGCGAGGGGCGGCTTACGCAGGAATTCACTACACATCCGTGCGACATCTGGAGTGCTAGCGACAGTTCCCTTGCCAAGGACGCCAGCTGTAACGGTATGCGCCCTTACGAGACAACACTCATGGCGCTTCGCCACGGGCTTTCCGAACTCGACCTCCGTCCGCCGCCTTCCATCTGGCTGCCGGGATCGATGGCGGAAGCGCGGCCAAGATGCTGGATGGCGCCACGAAGGAATTCGCGAAGATCCTCGCCGGACTCGAATTCGGTGACGCCGATCTCAAGATCAAGGGTCTCAACAAGACCATGGTCGACATGGACAAGGTCGTCGGGATGTACACCGAGGCGGGCAAGCTCCACATCTGAGCCATCCTCGCTTGACGTGCGAAAGGAGCGGCGCATCCTCAGCCGCTCTTTTCTTGTTTGCAGCCCGGCACGTCGTGCAAAAAAACAAAACGCCGCGTCTGGCGCGGCGCTCAAAAAGGCGGCTTGCGGGAGGAGGGGCCTCAGCGCCCCCAGATGCGAACCGGACCGCAGTCCATGTGCACGAAGTTCGAGCGCGAGTACTTCCCGACGCCGCCGGCCGAGCACGAAATCGCCGCCTTCGAGATTTGCCCGACGCTGCGGTTCGCAAGACGGATATCGGCGGCCTGACCCTTCATGTGAAGAGAATTGCGGGCGACCGAGCGCGACTTCGAGCGCAGCATCTGGTTCGTCTGCGGCGAGCGGTAGCCCGAAAGCAGAAGGTAGGGGGTTTCGGCGTCCAGCAAACGGTGCGATGCCGCCAGGATATCAACCGTGCGGTGATCGATGTCTATCACGCCATCGGTGCGCCAGTCGCGCATGAAGCGGTTCACCTCGGCCAGCGCTTCCGGGATATAGTCGCCCTCGATCCAGTAGATCGTATCAAGGCGCTCTCCGGTCCGCCCCGAGTGCATCCGGATCCGGCGGATGTCGCCAGCCCCGCGCAACAGGCCGAAAGCATTTGAATATGTCGGTGCCGCAACCAGAGTGGTCGCCGCGAAAGCGCGCAGCAAACCGCGCCGCGTAACGCTCGTCTTTTCCGAGGTCGTCATTCTGCCACTGTGTCCCGTTCTGTCTCCGACACTTTCATGCCGTGAGAGCCACCTTTGTCCCCCAGGTGCAGGCTTTGTATGGCACGCAAGGTTAACGAGCGGAACCTCTGATTCCGTAAAATGCTGTGCGGACTGCGAAATCGGCAAAAATCTGCTCACCGGAGCGATTGTTGCACTTCGTGGCAAACTTGCACGAGGACCGTTGCCGTTCAGCGACAGCAACCTAAGATCAGTGTAAAGTGAATGGACAACGCGTCCTGCTTTGTCGAGACAATCTGGCTTGGGGCGCAAGAGCATCGGATTTGAAATGACTGCCACGGTTGCATTTGCACGACTGACTTTTTTCGGACTGCTTTCAGCGGTTCTTCTGACGGTGTCGCTCCCCGGAATGGCGCGCGCCCAGGTCACGGCTTTCGTTCAGGCGGTCGCCGAGGCTGCGGCGTCTGACCGGGATATCGCCGAATTTTACCGGTCCACCGGATACGAGCCGATCTGGACGGGTAAGGACCGCAAGTCGAAGGATCGGCGCGAGGCGTTTCTGCGCGCAGTCAATGACGCGCCCGAACACGGTCTTCCGGCCGCGCGTTACGATCCCGATACGCTGCAGATCAACCTGCGCTCGGTGCGCTCCGAGCGGGATCTCGGCCGTATCGAAGTCGAGATGAGCCGTCTGTTCCTGCGCTATGCGCGGGATGTGCAGACGGGAATTCTCGTGCCTTCGCAGGTGGACGACGGCATCAAGCGCGAAGTTCCCTATCGTGGCAGAACCGCGCTTCTCACAGCGTTCTCCAAGTCCTCCGCAAGCGGCTTCATCAAGAACCTGCCGCCGAAGGATCCTGAATATGCGCGGCTCATGAAAGAGAAAATGCGCTTCGAGCGGATTATCGGCCAGGGCGGTTGGGGGCCGAGAGTCCAGTCCAAGGCGCTGAAGCCCGGCCAATCGGGCAATGCTGTCGTGCAATTGCGCAACCGGTTGATCGCCATGGGGTATCTCGACCGGACCAATACGGCGACCTATGACGACCGCATGTCGCAGGCTGTCGCGGCGTTTCAGAGCGACCACGGTCTTTTCACCGATGGCGTCGCCGGGCCTGGCACGATGTCGGCGATCAACATCGAACCCACCACGCGCCTGTCCCAGATCATCGTTGCCATGGAGCGCGAACGCTGGATGAACATGCCGCGCGGCAAGCGGCACATCTGGGTGAACATTACCGATTTCCATGCCCGGGTCGTCGACAATGGCAAGGTGACCTTCCAGACGCGGTCCGTCGTGGGCGCGAATTCACATGACCGCCGCACGCCCGAATTCTCGGATGTTATGGAACACATGGTCATCAATCCGACGTGGAACGTGCCGCGCTCGATTGCCACCAAGGAATACCTGCCGCTTCTGCAGGAAAACCCATATGCCGTGGGCAATCTCAACCTCGTGGATGCAAGTGGCCGCATCGTCTCACGCGATGGAATCGACTTCTCTCAGTTCGACGAAAGAACGTTCCCGTTCGATCTGAAAGAGCCGCCCAGCCAGGGAAATGCGCTCGGTCTCGTGAAGTTCATGTTCCCGAACCGCTACAACATCTATCTCCACGACACGCCGGCAAAAAAGTTGTTCGGGCGCGAGTCCCGGGCCTTCAGCCACGGCTGCATCCGGCTCAACGACCCGTTCGACTTCGCCTATACGCTTCTGAGGAAGCAGGTTCGCGATCCCGAGGCCTTCTTCAAGGAAAAGCTCTCGACGAGTCGTGAAACCGTTGTCGAGCTTGAAGAACACATTCCGGTGCATCTCGTCTATCGCACGGCGTTTACGCCTGCGAAGGGCAACATCCAGTTCCGCAACGATGTGTACGGACGCGACGCGGTAATCTGGAAGGCTTTGGAGCGCGCCGGGGTTTCGCTTCGGTCCGTTCGGGGCTAAATCTTTCTCCAAAACGGGCGTGCGCTTGGCACGCCTGGATGGAGAGCAGGCATGAGCCATACCGTCAAGGAAATCGCGGACGCGCTGGGGGCAACAGTCTTCGGAGCGTCCGGACTTTCGATCACCGGCGCAGCCGAACCGGCGATGGCGGGTTCTGAGGATATCGCCCTTGCCCTCAAGCCCGAGTATGCCGAGGGCCTGTCGAAAGGGTCCGCCAGAGCCGCCATCGTCTGGGACGGTGCCGACTGGCAGGCGCTGGGTCTGGAAGCCGCGATTGTCGTGCCTCGGCCGCGCTATGCGATGTCCGGGCTGACGGCGCTTCTCGATCCGGGCCCCGAGATCGCTCCGGGCATTCACCCATCCTCTTTTGTCGACCCGACCGCCGAGATCGGCGACGGGGCCGCGATCGGCCCGCTTGCCGTGATCGGAGCGCGCGCGAAAATCGGCGCAAACGCCCGGATAGCCTCGCACGTCTCCATCGCGGAAGACGCCGTCATCGGCGAAGGCGCCCTGATCCATGCCGGGGTGCGCATTGGCGCGCGTGTCTCGATCGGTGACCGTTTCATCGCGCAGCCCGGTGCGGTTGTCGGCTCCGACGGATTCAGCTTCGTCACGCCCGAGAAAAGCCGTGTCGAAGAGGCGCGTGCCAGCCTAGGAACCGAGACGACTGCGCAAAACGCCAGCTGGACACGCATCCATTCGCTGGGAGCGGTCGAGATCGGCGACGACGTCGAGATAGGTGCGAACACGACGATCGACCGGGGCACCATCCGCGCGACCCGCATCGGGCATCGCACAAAGCTCGATAACCTTGTCCATATCGGCCACAACGTCGAGGTGGGCGAGGACACGCTGCTCTGCGGTCAGGTCGGCATCGCCGGATCGACGAAGATCGGCAACCGCGTGGTCATGGGCGGTCAATGCGGCGTGAACGACAACATCTTCGTCGGCGACGATGTCGTCTGCGGAGGGGCCACGAAGGTTTTCACCAATGTTCCCGCGGGGCGGGTGATGCTTGGGTATCCCGCCATGAAAATGGAGCAATACCTCGAAGCCAGCCGCAACTGGCGGCGGCTGCCGCGGGTCATGGATGACATAAAAACGTTGAAGAAATCGGTTTTAAAGGACGACAAGGACGACTAAGTAACGCATCAATAACTGGTCCGGGCACAACAATTGGACGTATGGGCATGAGCGATAGCGTCAAAGACCGCATCCTGGAGATCATCGCCGAGCAGGCGGTGCTGGAGCCTTCGGACATCTCGCTGGACCAGTCGCTGGAGGATCTCGGCATCGACTCCATGGGCCTTGTCGAAGCGATTTTCTCGATCGAGGAAAGCTTCGACATCCAGGTTCCCTTCAACGCGAATGAGCCCGAAAAGTCCGACTTCGACATTTCCTCCGTCGGCGCCGTTGTTGCCGCTGTCGAGAAACTCGTCGCCGATCGGGCGGCATAGGTTGGTCATATGCACCGCGTGGTGATAACCGGGGCTGGGACGATCAATCCCCTCGGTCACTCCGTCAAGGACACGTTCGAAGCGTTCCGCGAAGGCCGCTGCGGGATCGGCGAGCTTGACATTCGCGACGTCGAGCGCCTTGCGATCCGCATCGGCGGACAGGTGCGAGATTATCATCCCGATGATCGCTTCAACCGCCAGCAGCAGGCGCTCTACGACCGCTTTACCCAGTTCACGTTGATCGCCGCCGAGGAGGCGATCCGTCAGTCCGGGCTGGAATTTCATGGCCATCTGGCCGACCGGTCCGGGGTTGTGCTTGGCACATCCGGCGGCGGGCTGACCACACAGGACGAGAACTACCGCGCCGTCTACGAGGAGGGGAAGAACCGCGTCCACCCCTTCATCGTCCCCAAACTGATGAACAACGCCGCCGCCAGCCATGTGTCCATGGAATGGAACCTGCGCGGCCCGTCCTTCACCGTCGCGACCGCTTGCGCGTCATCGAACCACGCCATGGGACAGGCCTTCTACCTGATCCGTTCCGGGCTGGCGAAGGTCATGGTGACCGGAGGTTCGGAATCCATGCTGTGCTTCGGCGGCGTCAAAGCCTGGGAGGGCCTTCGCGTGATGTCGAAGGACGCCTGCCGGCCGTTCTCGGCCAACAGGAACGGCATGGTGCAGGGCGAGGGCGCCGGCGTGTTCGTTTTCGAAGAGTACGAACATGCACGCGCCCGCGGGGCCGAAATCCTGGCCGAAGTCGTCGGGTTCTCGATGTCCTCGGACGCCAGCGATATCGTGATGCCTTCCCAGCAAGGCGCGGCCCGCGCGATCTCTGGCGCGCTCCGGGACGCGGGCATCAATGCCCAGCAGGTGGGCTACATCAATGCCCACGGCACCGGCACGGCGGCCAATGACAAGACGGAATGCGCCGCGGTGGCCCATGTGTTCGGCCATCACGCGGATACGGTCATGATCTCGTCCACGAAGTCCATGCACGGCCACCTGATCGGCGGCACGGGCGCCGTCGAGCTTCTGGCCTGCATCATGGCGCTGAAGGACGGCGTCATTGCCCCCACCATCGGCTACGAAGAACCCGACCCCGAATGCGCCCTCGATGTCGTGCCGAACGAGGCGCGCGAGGCCAGGATCGACTATGCCCTTTCCAACGCCTTCGCCTTCGGCGGCCTGAACGCGGTTCTGGCGCTGAAGAAGGGGTAGGGCACCCTGCCGCGGGGCGACATGCGGTCTGTCAGCCGGAGCAGGTTTCCAGCGGGTCCACCGTTGCGGCCGATTTGCGGAGAGCGCTTTCGTCCAGGCCGTAGATATCCGGGTACCGGAGCAAGGTACCGTCCTCCGACGGAAAGGTCGTCAGGTAACGGATCAGAACCGGTACCGCCGGCGCCTCTACTTCCTTCGTGGGAGGCACCTCGGCCATCTGCCGGACCCAGTCCTCGCTCTGACCCAGTAGCCAGGCGATCAGCGCTTCCCAGCGCTGGACACGGATGCAGCCATGGGACAACGCGCGCATTTCGCGGTCGAACAGGTGCCGCTGGTTGGTGTCGTGAAGATAGACCAGCAGACCGGGCTCCAGCCGGACGGCCGCAAGCCCCAGCGGATTGTTCTCGCCGGGCGGCCGCACCTCGTCCCGGTATTCGCCGCTGGCGACCATCTCCGGTGTCGGACGCCAGGACGGCCTGAACGTCACCCGCGTCGTGTAGGTGTCGATCCGCGGCGTCCTGTTCCAAGGTGTGCCCACGATGATGCGGCTTCTCAGAACCGGTTCGCCATCTTCGAAGGCAACCAGCTCGAAATGCGGGATGTTCACGAGGATGGCACGCCCCATGGGAAGCGACAGCGGAATGTCGTGACGGTCCAGCAGCGTCTGGAACTCCGAACGCGCGACCTTCATGTCGCCACTTCCCGTACTCAGGTAGGAGGGCTGCGCCCCGCAGGACGCAAGGACCAGGAGGGCAAGTGTCACGATCAAACCGCGCATGATACATTCCGTTGTCATTGGCCGCGCAACCGCATGGATGCGTCCAGATGCCGTTGTCGACCAGGAAAGCGTACCAACAGGGACCCGCAGGTCAACTCGGGACCGTGCCTCCATCCGGCATGCCCGGTGCCCTCATCGTCCCGCCGCGCGCTCGGCAATGCGCAGGCACAGATCCGTCGCCTTGACCATGTCCTGAACCGAGATCCATTCCAGCGGCCCGTGCAGGTTCTGCATGCCAGTGAAAAGGTTGGGACACGGAACGCCCAGTTCGGTCAGGCGCGAACCGTCCGTCCCGCCCCGGATCGGTATCGAAATTTCCGCAATTCCCAAATCGGCAAGGGCCGACCGCGCAAGCTCCACCGGTGTCATGTCCGTTTCCAGCCAGTACCGCATGTTGCGGTACTGTGGCTTGATTTTGCATGCGATCTCGGCGCGAGGCTCGGTGGCGGCGATCGTGTCGCAGACCTTGCGCAACAGCGCGCCCTTCGCCTCCAGTCCCGCCAGTTCGAAATCGCGAAGGATGAACCGCAGCTCCATCGCGGCCGCGCTGCCCTTCATTTCGATAGCGTGTATGAAGCCCTGGTAGCCCTCCGTCGTCTCCGGCGTCAGCGTCGTCTGGGGCAGGGTCTCGACGATCTTCGAAGCAAGATGGATGGCGTTCACAAGCTTGTCTTTCGCCTCTCCCGGGTGGATCGAGACGCCCTTCACGGTGACGACGGCGAAATCGGCCGAGAAGGTCTCGTAGACGATCTCTCCCAGATCACCGCCATCGAACGTATACGCGAAATCGACGCCAAGGTCGGCGGGCAGCCGTGCGTCGACCCCGCGCCCGATCTCCTCGTCCGGGGTGAAGGCCACACGAAGCGTCGGCCGCCTTATCTCGGGGTTCGCCAGTAGGTGACGTGCGGCGGTCATGATGATCGCGATGCCTGCCTTGTCATCCGCCCCGAGAAGGGTCAGCCCGGACGCCGTCACGATGTCGTCGCCGACCTTCCCGGCGAGGTAGGGAAACTCATCGGGCGAAAGGGTCAGGTCCGGGTTGTCGGGAAAAGTGATCGCGCCGCCGTTGTAGCCCTCGATCACTCTTGGCCTGACCCCGGTGGCGTTGAACTGGGGCGCCGTGTCGACATGGGCCAGAAAGCCGACGGTCGGTCCCTCGACTGTGCCGGGAATGGTGGCGATGACCGTGCCATAGCCGGTTTTCGTCACATCGCTGGCGCCGATCTCCTGCAACTCTCCGACAAGGAGGTCCAGCATCGCGTGCTGGCATTCAGTGGACGGCGCCGAAGGGCTGTCCATGTCGGACTGGCTGTCGATGGCACAATAGCGCAGCAGGCGGGCCTTCAACTCGGCATGGAACTGGCTCATGAGACTTCTCCCTTTGCTTGACGGGGAAGGGGCCTGACTGTCCGCGAAGTGTCAAGTATCCGGCATCGGGGCCGTCACCGCATGGGATTGGCGGCTTCCCGGCGCGCCTCACCCGGCAACCGCTTTTTTACCTTCCTTAACGCGGGCACCACATCTGGTGGCTGGGGGCGAAATTCCCATACCTTTGCCATACGCTTTGCCGACGCATTGCATACGCTTTGCAGCACCGGGACATATCGCCGGACACCTGTAAATAAAGGCGTGTTAAGGGTTCGAGGTCGAAAACGTTACACCGCCGCACGCCCGTTGCCTGCGCGCGCTGCTCAGGTCCGTTTCAGCGGGACGCCGTAAAGCTCCATCCGGTGTCCCTTCAACTCGTATCCCAGTTTTCGGGCGATCCGTTCCTGCAGTTCCTCGATCTCTTCATCGACGAATTCGATCACTTCGCCGGAATGCAGGTCGATCAGGTGGTCGTGGTGGTCGCGGTCGGCGTCCTCATACCGGGCGCGCCCGTCGCGGAAGTCCAGTTTTTCGAGAATGCCGGATTCCTCGAACAGCTTGACCGTCCGGTACACCGTGGCAAGCGAGATCTTCGGGTCGATGGCGCTGGCGCGCGAATACAGTTCCTCCACGTCGGGATGATCGTCGGCCTCTTCCAGAACGGTCGCAATGGTGCGGCGCTGCTCTGTCAGCCTCAGCCCCTGGGCCTCGCATCTCTCGATAATCGTGTCGGTCATGCACCTGCCTTTCGGGCATGGGGTTTACGGCAAGCTTGATCTCAGGAAAACCCTTGGAAGGTCAATCTTCCTTCCATCACCTTCACCGCGTTTCCGCCGATCCTGACCGCGACCGGTTCTTCGTTTTCGACGGTGACCTCCGCCTCGATCCTGCTGGGGCGCCCCATCTCAATCCCCTGGTGGATATCGAAGGACTGCGATCTGCCGTCCAGCTTGCCCAGGTACGCCGCAAGCGCCGCCGCCGCGCTGCCGGTGGCCGGGTCTTCCATGATCCCTCCAAGGGGCTGAAACATCCGCGCCCGGATGCGCCCGCCATCCCTGATATAGACATAGACCGCCAGACGGTCGGCCTCCGGTCCCGCGGCCTCGCGGAAGACATCCGTGACAGGGCGCGCGGTCGCAAGCGCGGCCTCGCCGGTCAACTCGGCAAGGACGAAATCCGTTCCCAGCCCCGCCAGAACGGGCATGTGCCGGTCTGTCCGGATCGCCTTTGCCGACTGCCCGATACAGGCGCCAAGCGCAACCGTGGCGGGCGCCTCTCCAAGGCTCAGCGGCACCCGCGTCTCGAACCGCGCATGGCCTTGCGTCACGGTCACGGGAATCGGGCCCACGCCCAGTTCCAACACCATCTCGGATCCGCCAAGGCCCAACCCGGCAAGGGCGATGGCCGTGCCCACCGTCGGATGGCCGGCAAACCGCAGCTCCATCGCAGGCGTGAAAATCCTGACCTTCGCCGTATGAGAGGGATCGTCCGGCGGATAGACGAATGTGGTCTCGGAGAAGTTGAATTCCCGTGCTATCGGCAAAAGCTGATCTTCGCTCAATCCGCTCGCGTCCGGGATAACCGCTAGAGGGTTCCCGCCGAACGGGATTTCGGTGAACACGTCATAGACCAGATACTGAGTCATTAGTCTCTCCCGCGATCGCTGCGCCCGCATGTCCCTTAGCGCGTTCCGTCCCGGTTGTCGCGACCGCGGTTTTCGTACCCGGAATTGGCGCCGGGCCCGCCCAGTTAACTTGCGCTTCCGGAAAAGCACGCATACTCCGGAATCTGCCGGAAAGGTCCGGATCAGCAAAGCAGGCGGCGAAATGCCAAGGAAAGACAGGATCGACACGTTCGGCACGGTATCCCTTGTGCTGTTCTCCGCGCTTCTCGCCTTCAACCAGGTCGTGATCGCCGTGGTCAACGAAGGGCTTCAGCCGGTTTTCTTTGCCGCGCTCCGCTCGGCCGGGGCGGTTCTGTGCCTCGGCGGCTGGTTCCTGCTGCGTGGCCGGCCCTTCGGGCTCCGCCGCGCGGACCTTGCCGGAGGTCTCTTGCTGGGCGGCTTTTTCGCCTTCGAATTCATCCTGCTCTTCATCGCGCTCGACCTCACGACCGTCAGCCGCGCCAGCATCAACTTCTATACGATGCCGCTCTGGCTGGCGCTGCTCGGGCACTGGCTCATCCCGGGAGAGGCGATCACGCGCACCAAGGCGCTTGGACAGCTTCTTGCCTTTGCCGGTGTTGTCATCGCGATCCTTTATCGGGGGCAGGGTGGCCAGGCCTCGCTTCTGGGTGATCTCCTTGCCCTGGTGGCGGCCATCGGATGGGCCGCCCTGGCCGTCGTGGCCAAGACCCTGCTGAAGGACGTCGCGCCGGACCGGCAGCTTCTTTGGCAGGTGACGGTCTCTGCGCCGATCCTGTTCCTTGCGGCGCCGTTCTTCGGACCCTTCATTCGCGAACTGGAGCCGATTCATCTCTGGGGCCTCGCCTTCCAGATCGTCGTCGTGGTGACGCTGGGCTTCGCCTTCTGGCTCTGGCTCCTCTCGATTTACCCGGCTGCAAGTGTGGCGGCGTTCAGCTTTCTGTCACCGGTGTTCGGTGTGCTATTCGGCTGGGCGCTTCTGGGCGAGCACGTGGGGCTGCCGATCCTGCTTGCGCTCGTGCTTGTCGCGGCCGGGCTGATCCTGATCAACAGGCCGTCTCAAGTCCCGCAGAAGGTCTGAGGCACCACCTCGTCCTGTGTCGGAGGGGTCATCAGATCGGCATAGGGTCCGGGATCGGCAAATGGAGTGGCAAGGGCGGCGTTCAGGCGGTGAAACGGTCCATAATCGCCTGCCACACCGGCCTGGATCGCCTGTTCGATCCGGTGCGTGCGCGGGATTAACCCCGGATTAACCTGTCGCATGGCGTCCAGCCGATCTTCCGGGCTGGACTCTTCCGCGGACAGACGGTCGCGCCACTCCCGTTCCCAAGCATCGAAAGCGTTCCGGTCCATGAACTGGTCCCGTGCGCCGGGTGTTCCCAACGCCCTGAAACTATTTGTGAAATCAGCCTGCCCATTCGCCATTGCGTCCAGCAGGCGATGGATAAGGGCCTCGTCACCCTCGGCTTCGGTTTGAAGGCCGATCTTGGCCCGGAAAACCCGCAGCCATTCGGCTCGAAACAGTTCGGGGAACCGATCGATCGCAGCCTGCGCCGGCTCGACCTCGCCGATCAGCGGCAACAGGGCCGACGCCAGTTGCGCAAGGTTCCACATCGCCACATCCGGCTGCCGACCGAAAGCATACCGTCCATGATGATCAATGGACGAAAAGACCCGCATCGGGTGATAGACATCCATGAACGCGCAGGGCCCATAGTCGATCGTCTCACCCGAGATCGTCATGTTGTCGGTATTCATCACGCCGTGAATGAACCCCAGGCCCATCCATTGCGCGATCAGCCCGGCCTGCCGCGCAATCACACCCTCCAGTAGCCCGAGCGCCCCGTTTGCGCCGGGATCGTGCCGCTCGATGGCATGGCCGGTCAGCGCCTTCAGCGCATCGGTATCCTGCCGCGCGGCGAAGAACTGGAAAGTCCCGACCCTGATATGGCTGGACGCGATCCGCGTGAACACGGCCCCCGGCAGCGGACCTTCCCGCAACACGATATCGCCTGTGGTGACAGCGGCCAGTGCACGGGTCGTGGGCACGCCGAGAGCAGCCATCGCCTCGGACACGATATATTCCCGCATGACGGGCCCGAGCCACGCGCGCCCGTCTCCCATCCGCGAATAGGGGGTGGGCCCCGAACCTTTCAATTGCACGTCGAACCGAGCGCCTTCCGGCGTCACGACCTCGCCCAGAAGGATCGCGCGGCCATCTCCCAGTTGGGGCGACCAGCCGCCAAACTGGTGCCCGGCGTAAACCTGCGCCAGCGGCTCCGCGCCGCCGGGAATGGCATTGCCTGCCAGCGCCGCCACACCCGCTTCCGAGGCAAGTGCGTCCGGGTCAAGGCCCAGCGTCAAGGCGAGGCTCTGGTTTAAAGCGACCAGTGCCGGCGCGCGCACAGGGGTTGGCGCCAGCTTCGTATAAAAGCGGTCCGGCAGCCGGGCATAGGAATTGTCGAAAGGCAGATCGAGGCTCATGACGCTTATCTAGGAGTCCACCGCGCTTATGCCACCCATGTCATCAGCGCGAAGTCCCTGCGCCGGAAACCTGCCCGCCGATACAGCCGCTCGGCAGGGTTGTTCTCGGCCATTTCAAGGTGCATGGCCCTGAGGCCGCTTTCCTTCAATGTTTTCAGAAGCAAATGCAACGCTTCCGTGCCCATTCCCCGGCCGCGCACCTTCTCGCGAACCCATATCTCGTCGATGAAGCCGTCCATACCTCCCAGCTCGATGGACCAGCCGAACGAGACCGCGACATAGCCCACCGGAGACATTTTGGGCCCGATGAACCAGACGGCACCATGGGGCGAACCTTCGAGCAGGGGCTCAAGCGCCGCGCGCCGATGCTCGTCCGAGACGTCGATCCCTTCAGCCTCGTGATAGGCTTGTACCATCGGCATCAGGCGGTCGAGGTCCTGCGGTGCAGCAAGATGCAATACGTGGCTCATCCCAACCTCGCCAGTCTTTCCGTGAGCAGGGCATAGAAACGATCTGCGTCGAGGTGCCCGATGAAAGTCGCGTTCGCCGGACGCAGGCTGACCCGCCACCAGTCGGCGACCGTCATGCCAAGTGTCAGGTCCGAGACCGTCTCGATCTCGACGTTGATGTGCCGTCCCGAGAAAATCTCCGGCTCCAGCAGGTAGGCGATAGTGCAGGGGTCGTGGAGCGGAGCACCTTCCGAGCCGTATTTCTCCTTGTCGAAGCGCTCGAAAAAGTCGGTCCACTCCCCAACCATGCGCCCCACTTCGGTTCCCATCGAACGAAAGGCATCGACCCGAGGACGCGTCGTCAGCGCCTTGTGGGTGACATCCAGCGGCATCACAGTCAGTTTGATGCCGGATTTGAACACGATTTCAGCGGCTTCCGGATCGACGTAAATGTTGAATTCGGCTGCGGGCGTGATGTTGCCCACTTCGAAATACGCACCCCCCATCAGCACGATCTCGGCCACGCGCCCGACGATGTCGGGGGCTTTTTGAAACGCCGTGGCGATATTGGTCAAAGGTCCCACCGGGACCAGTGTGACACTGCCGGAGGGTTCGCGCCGAAGAGTCTCGATGATGAAATCGACGCCATGTCGGTCCTGAAGGGGCATCGTCGGATCGGCCAGTTGGGGGCCGTCCAACCCCGTCTTTCCGTGCACGTGCTCGGCCGTGACCAGTTTCCGGGTCATCGGCCTGTCGCAACCGGCAAAGACCGGGACGTGGGTCTTTCGTGCCAGTTCACAGACGATCCGCGCATTTTTCTGCGTCAGGGCCAGTGGCACGTTCCCGGCCACGGCGACGATTCCGAGAACGTCCAGTTCCTCGGGCGAAGCCAGCGCCAGCAGGATCGCTACGGCATCATCCTGTCCGGGATCCGTGTCGATGATGATTTTGCGCGCTGCCATGCCTTGCTCCCTTCGAGAGTGCGACGATGCCCAAGGGCGCGGGGCTTGTCCAGCGCCGGCTGAGATGGGTCGGCTGATAAGCGAACGCGCGCCCCGTGATGGCGGAGCGCGCGCTTGTCAGGCCGATCTTTGAGGGGTCAGTCAGCCGTCGGTTCCGGTCGCACCGTCAAAATCGACGCGCTCGACCATCTTCAGGGCTTCCGGGCGCTGATCCGCTATGGCAGTCAGGCTTGTTGCATCCGGTACGAAGTCACCCCAGCTTGCGACCCGTTCGCTTGTCGCCGCGTCGGGATGTACGGGGTATTCATCCACTTCGGCGGCATAAATGGCCTGCGCTTCGGGCGAAACCAGGAACTCCATGAAGGCCAGCGCCTGTTCACGATTCGGAGCCGAGGCGGTCATCGCCACGCCCGAGACGTTCACATGGGTGCCAGAGCCATCGGCGAAGGTCGGGAACTCGATGCGGACGGCATTGGCCCAGTCCTGTTGTTCGGGGTCGTCCAGCATCGCGCCCATGTAATAGGTATTACCCAGAGAGATATCGCATTCCCCGGCCCAGATCGCCTTGACCTGTGCGCGGTCATTGCCCTCCGGCTGACGCGCAAGGTTCGCCTTGACGCCCTCCAGCCAGGTTTCCGTGGCCTCGACGCCGTTGTGAGCAATCATCGCGCCGACAAGGCCCAGAGTGTAGACATGGGTGCCCGAGCGGGTGCAGATGCGTCCTTTCCACTTGGGGTCGGCGAGGTCTTCGTAGGTTGTCACCTCGCCCTCGGCGACGCGATCCTTCGAAGCGTAAACGATGCGTGCGCGTGTCGTCAGGCCGAACCACTGGTCATCGATGTCACGCAGGGACGCGGGAATCGCCGCATCCAGAACCGCGCTCTCCACCGCCTGCGTCACACCGGCCTCCTTGGCTTCGGTAAGGCGCGAGATGTCGACGGTCAGGATGATGTCCGCAGGGGACCGCCGGCCTTCCGCCTTCAGGCGTTCGACCAGACCCTTTTCGACGAACGCTACATTGGTCTGAATGCCTGTCTCGGCTGTGAATGCATCCAGGAGCGGTTGAATGAGTTCAGGCTGTCGATAGGAATAAATGTTGACCTCGTCGGCAAAGGCCGGAGCCGCGACGGCGGCTGCTGCGAGAGCGAATAACGTTGTGCGCATCGAACACTCCTTGTTGCGTTTGCCCGACTTAAACCTGAGTCTTTTTGTCGGGTCAATACCTGACAATATTACTTGGTTTAATTTTTCAGCCTTCCTGGAAATATTCTGCGAGAACGAAATGGGAAGCTCCATTTTTTGACAAGCGGGACTCGAAAAGTGCAAAACGATCAACGCTATAGGGGATGGCCTCAAAGCGGGCGAACCTGTCGATCCAACCCTGAATCTTTTCATGCCCTCTCTGATCGAGGTGTTTATGAAGTCGAAAGATGGTGACATGAGGTCTGAAGCGCCGGCGTTCCAGTTCGATGCCGACCATTCGGACAGTGTGTGCAATCCGGGCTTGCAGCGCAACGAGAGTATCTCCGCCGTCTGCGTTCACCGCGATCGCACCGGGCTGCTTGCCGCCAAGCAACGATATTCCGGATAAACGGATTTCAAAGGGATCGAAGCGGATTTCACCCAAATCCTCCGCAAGGCTCCGCAACATCGCTTCGGGCTGATTATCCAGAAAGGCGAGTGTCAGGTGAAGATTCTCCGGCTCCACTGCGCGGGCGATCGGCAAGCCAGTCTGGAGTGACTGCAGTCCCCGGACCGCGTGTTCCGGTAGGGGCAGACCTATGAAACTACGTATCATGCGCCTCGCTCGGCACGTTTGGCATCATTCCAAAGTGCATCCATTTCTTCGAGAGTTGCCTGCTCCGGCCGCCGCCCCTCGGTCGCCAGCGCGTTCTCCACTGAGCGGAATCGCCGTGTGAACTTGGCGTTTGCATCGCGCAGGGCTGTTTCCGGATCGATATCCAGGTGGCGTGCGAGGTTGGCCATGACAAACATCAGGTCGCCGAATTCTTCGTGCAGATGTGCTTTGTCGCCCTTGTCCCGCGCTTCGACCAGTTCAGCGGTTTCCTCGGTGATCTTATCCAGTACCGCGCCGGCATCCGGCCAGTCGAATCCCACTCGGGCGGCCCGTTTCTGCAGTTTGACCGCCCGCATCAATGCCGGCAGCCCCAGAGCGACGTCGTCCAGAACACCGCCGGCATCGCGCCGGGCCCGCTCCGCCGCCTTCACTGTTTCCCAGTCGCGTGTCTGTTGTTCCGCACTTTTTTCACGGCTTTCGTCGCCGAAAATGTGCGGGTGACGATCGATCATCTTCGAAGTCACCATGCGCGCTATGCTGTTGAAATCGAAATGCCCCGCCTCGGCCCCCATCTGACCATGATAGACGACCTGCAACAGCAGGTCTCCCAGTTCGCTTTCCAACTCGCCCCACGCCTCGCGTTCGATCGCATCGGCCACCTCGTAGGCCTCTTCGATCGAGTAGGGCGCGATCGAGCGGAAATCCTGTTCGATATCCCAGGGGCAGCCGGTTTCCGGGTCGCGCAGGCGACGCATAAGCTCCAAAAGCCGCGGGATGCCGTCGGTCACGTCGTAGATCGGGTCGCGTGTCATTGCATTCTTCCGGTTGCTCTGAAACCGTGCTCAGAGGTTTCACGAAGTGGCAAAGGAGTCCACATGCCCGTCCTCAATCGTATCGCCGGATACTCGGATGACATGAAGGAATGGCGCCGCTGGATTCATCAGCATCCCGAGGTCGGTCTTGATTGCCACCAGACGGCTGCCTTCGTGGTTAGCAAACTGCGGGAGTTCGGTATCGAGGAGATCCACGAGGGAATTGCGAGGACCGGCGTGGTCGCGATCATTCACGGCCAGGGAGACGGGCCAACGATCGGTCTGCGGGCAGATATGGACGCCTTGCCCATGACCGAGGAAACAGGGCTGAGCTATGCGAGTAAGCTGCCCGGGCGGATGCATGCCTGCGGCCATGACGGGCACACGGCGATGTTGCTTGGGGCTGCGCGCTATCTGGCGGAAACGCGCCGTTTCCGCGGTCGCGTGGCCCTGATCTTTCAGCCTGATGAAGAAGGTGATGGCGGTGGACGTGTCATGGTCGAAGAAGGCATCATGGAACGCTTCGAGATTTCGAGAGTCTTTGCCGTCCACAACAGTCCCGAAGCCCCATTTGGTCATTTCTCTTTTTGCCCGGGGGCAATGTTGGCGGCGTCCGACGAGTTTGATGTCACCGTATCCGGCGTCGGCGGTCATGCTGCGGCGCCGGAACAGGCCGCAGACCCCATTCCGGCAGCTTTGGCCATGGTCTCGGCATTTCAGACGATCGTGAGCCGCAACCACAGCGCCTATGACCGACTTGTCATTTCGGTGACGACGATTCACGCGGGCACGGCGTCGAATATCATTCCGTCGACCTGCACTTTCGGGGGCACCGTCAGAAGTTTCGACAAGAGCGTGCAGGCGATGGTGATCCGACGGATGGAAGAGATCATCTCAGGCACCGCGGCGGCTTACGGATTGAAAGCCGAACTGGACTTCAGAAAGGGGTATCCGGCGACAGTGAACGACACCCGAGAAGCCGCCTTCGCCGCTGAAGTCGCCCGTGATGTGGTGGGACCTGACGCAGTAACCGAAGATGCACTGCCGGAAATGTATGCAGAGGACTTCGCATACATGCTCGACGCGTGCCCAGGTGCGTATTTGAACCTGGGTCAGGGGCCGACTGCGGCCTGCCACCACCCGGAGTTCGACTTCAATGACGAGATCGCCCCGATAGGAGCCAGTTTCTTTGCCCGTCTGGTCGAACGCGCGCAGCCGGTGTAAGCCCAGCGGAAAGGCGGGAATAGGAGGATTCCATGGGTCTTGAAGACGCTGCGAACGAAGTCGATACGGCCATCACCCGCGACAATCCAAAAGGCCTGTCCTATGAGAATGTCTTCAGCGGCGTCCCGTCCTTTCTTCGTCGAAAACTGACGAAATCTCTCGAAGGGATCGATATCGCTGTCACCGGAATTCCTTTCGACCAGGCCGTGACACATCGGTCTGGTGCCCGTTTCGGGCCGCGGGCACTGCGGGAGGCGTCGACGCTGATGGCGGGCGATCCGCCCTATGGCTGGGGATTCAGCCCGCTGGAGGAATTTGCCATCGCGGATACAGGCGACATGTCATTCGATTATGCCAAAGTTTCCGAGGTCCCCGGACGTATCGAGGCTCACATCGGTTCCTTGATGGATGGTGGAGCAGCCTGCCTGACGCTCGGGGGAGATCATTCTATTACGCTCCCCGTCCTTCGCGCTCATGCGGCCCGCCATGGGCCGCTGGCTCTCTTACAGTTCGATGCCCATTCCGACACTTGGGTGGATAATGATCCAACCCGCGTGGATCATGGCACGATCATATACAAGGCGGTCAAGGAAGGTCTGATCGACGTGGAGCATTCGGTGCAGATTGGTATCCGGGTCGAGAATGAACCCACCCTTGGGATCGAGAGGATCGACGCCCGCAGCGTCCATCGCGAAGGACCGGACAGGATATCCGAGCGGATTCGGGCACGTTTGGGGGATCGCAAGACTTATCTGACATTCGACATCGATGCCTTCGATCCGTCCTGTGCTCCGGGCACTGGGACACCGGTCTGGGAGGGGCTGACCTCGTCCGAAGTGGCTCCAATCCTACGGTCTTTGGCCGGCGTAAATCTCGTTGGCATGGATGTGGTCGAAGTCGCTCCGCCGTTCGATCACGCCAACATGACGTCGATCATGGGAGCGCATGTCGCCTATGAGCTTATCAGCCTTTGGTGCTGGACGCGTCGCTGAAAATCACTAAATGCTTCGTAATGTATTGGAAAGCGGGATGTATTACCTTCCCTGAGGCAAGATAGGGTAACATTCGGATCATTTGGTAAGGCGATGAAAACAGTAATTTTTCTTTTCTTGGCGCTGATTGCCATCGGACTATTCTGGATACGTTTCGCGCCTATTGACCGGGATCGCTGGCACGTCGATCCCGCGGATGCTGGGAACCCGGAAAGGTCCGGCGTACGGTTTATTGGTCGCGATGCGCCGCGTTATCCTGCCGATCCCGAAACCGTTCTTTCGACCTTCGACGAGATTGCGACGGCGGAGCCGCGTACACGGTTGCTCGAAGGAGACATCGACGAAGGGATGCTGACATATGTCACGCGCAGCCGTGTCTTCGGTTTCGCAGACTTCATCACGGTAAAGGCCGTGAGCGAAGGGGATGTGACAAAGCTTTCGGTAATCTCAAGAGCGCGGGTCGGCACCCGTGGATACGATTGGGGCGTCAATGCCGAGCGTCTCGACCGATGGTTGCAGGACATGCGACTGCGGCTTGGAGAGTGACGACGAAAGGCAACCCTCACTGACCTCGCGCCACATCGGCACGTTCAGGGACATCTGGCACTGAGCCATGAATGCGCGCCCGTTTACGAAAAGACAGATCGTCTCGCCAAGTTCGACCCTGGCTCCCTGAGTGTCCGTGCAGTAACAGTCGATTGTCTTGCCGCCGGGACCCTTCACATCGGCATACGCCGCCGACGCTACGAGAAGCGGCAAGAGGGCGAATTGCAACTTCATCATATCATAATAGCATTCAAAGAAACCGCGCGCCAGCTTGACGCCGCACCGATGATCGGCAACAGGAACACATGGTCCCAGAACAGACACTCAACCAGATACGCGAGCGCTTTCAGTTCCTGGAAGCGAAAATGTCGGGTGGCGCCGAGGCGGGAGAAATCGCGCAGTTGGCGCGGGAATATTCTGAGCTGAAGCCGGTCGTTGCCGAAATCGAAGCCTATCGTGCCATGCTCGAGTCGCGACAGGATGCACAAAGCATGCTTGGCGATCCGGAAATGAAGGCTCTGGCCGAGGAAGAGCTTGCCGATTTGAAGGAACGGCTCCCTGAGGCCGAGCAGCGTCTGCGGCTGGCTCTGCTTCCCAAGGATTCCGCTGATGCCCGTCCAGCCATAATGGAGATCAGACCCGGAACAGGAGGAGAGGAGGCCGCGCTTTTCGCAGGCGACCTCTTGCGGATGTACCAGCGCTACGCTGAAGCAAAAGGCTGGAAGTTCAACATTATCGAACTGGCCGAGACCGAGCTTGGTGGGGTCAAGGAAGCTGTCGTCAATGTCTCGGGTGAGGGCGTGTTTGCACGTCTCAAGTTTGAATCGGGTGTGCATAGGGTGCAACGTGTCCCGGAAACCGAGTCGGGTGGACGTATCCATACGTCTGCCGCCACGGTTGCGGTTCTGCCGGAGGCAGAAGAGGTCGATATCGACATTCCGGCGACGGACATCCGGATCGACACCATGCGTGCCAGCGGTGCGGGTGGTCAGCATGTCAACACGACGGATTCCGCGGTACGCATCACGCATATCCCGACTGGTATTGTGGTCACGTCCTCGGAGAAGTCCCAGCATCAGAACCGGGCCATCGCCATGGCGCATTTGCGCGCCAAGCTTTTCGACATGGAACGTCAGAAGGCTGCCGATGAACGCGCGGCCGATCGTAAGTCGCAAGTCGGGTCGGGGGATCGTTCGGAACGAATCCGGACCTATAATTTCCCGCAAGGCCGGCTGACGGATCACCGAATTGGCCTCACGCTCTATCGTCTGGCCGATATCCTGCAAGGCGATCTGGACGAGGTCATAGACGCACTCGTCGCAGAGGATCAGGCAGCCAAGCTTGCGGAGCAGGGGCTTTGACAATCGGCGAAGCTTTACGGCAAGCAGGTAAACGCCTCCAGGAGGCGGGAATCGAGACCGGGCAGGCCGAAGCAATCGCGCTCTGGGGACTGATCGATTCGTCCGCTTTCGTCGATCGCTCTGCAAACGTGGATTCCGAGAAATTAGCGAAATTTCAGTATTTTGTGGATCGACGTGCACGACGCGAGCCATTTTCGCACATCTCCGGCCGGCGGATGTTTTACAAGTCCTCCTTTCGGGTTACGCCGGATGTCCTCGATCCGCGTCCCGATACAGAAACTCTTGTTGAACTGGCGCTGAGCAAGCCCTTCAATCGGGTACTGGATTTGGGAACGGGGTCCGGTTGCATTCTGATATCTCTTCTCATCGAGCGCCCCGAGGCCACTGGAGTCGGTACAGATATTTCCCACAAGGCGGTTCTTGTTGCCGGTGAGAACGCGGCGCGGCTTGGTATGGCAGACCGCCTCGTTTTGCCGCTTTCCGACTGGTACGACGACATCGGAGGCCGGTTCGATCTCATTGTATCCAATCCGCCCTATATCGCCGCCGGAGAGATGGAGGCTTTGCAACCCGAAGTGCGAGACTACGAACCGCGGGCCGCGTTGACGGATGAAGCCGACGGTCTGACCGCATATCGCCGCATATCAAGTCGCGCTCTCCAGCACCTGAAACCTGGCGGACGCTTGCTTGTGGAGATCGGCCCCACCCAAGGAGCCGCCGTTTCAAGCCTCTTCCGTGAGGGCGGACTTGAAAATGTCGAAGTTCACCACGATCTTGACAGAAGAGAACGAGTCGTCTCTGGAGTCGCGCCAAGCGTGTAAATTGGCGGGTTTGTGCCACGAAAGGGCGCAAACCAGCAGAAAATGCCACATGTTCGGTAAGTTTGCGCTTGCCCTGCGGGGACTCACTGGCTAGACCGTTTCTTGCAAGCGGCTGGAGGCCGTGGATCGCTGATTTGGTCCGCTAGCGTATCTCCCCATTTGCACCTTGCCAGACTTGCACGGAGAGAAAGCTCGGCATTGGGCCGAACGCATCAGCCAAGACACCGCGCAAGACCAATTAAAGGCTGTTACAGGACCTTTTATGAGATCTTCCAAGTCACGTTCGCGGTCCAAGGGGAACCGCAACCGTTCGGTGGGTAACATCGTGAACCGCGTCTTTGACTCCTCGGGTCCCGAGGGGAAGGTGCGTGGCACGCCCCAGCAGATTATCGACAAGTACAACCAGCTTGCTCGCGATGCACAGTTGTCCAACGACCGTGTCGCGGCTGAGAACTTCCAGCAGCATGCGGAGCATTATTTGCGCATGCTTTCAGAAGCTCAGCGCGAGATGCAGGAGCGTCAGCAGCAGGGCAATCAAGGGCAGGGTGGATACACGAACAACGGCGCTTCGGATCAGCCGCAGAGCGATCAGGGTTCCGGTGACCGACAGCCGGACGTCTCTGACGATCGCAACGATGGCGGATACGGCGCGAACGAACAGCGCGGTCGGTCCAGTGGCGGTCGTAACCGCGATTCCGTGGCTCCTGCAACTTCGGAAGAGCATCAGAAATCGAGCGATAGCCGGCAAGACATCATAGACCTGGACGAAAGCTCGGACGGCGGATTGGTTGAAACGCCCGAGGACAAGCCCAAACGCAAACGCCGGGCGCGCAGCAAGCCTGAGGACGCGGAACAAATCCCGGCGCAGCCAACGCCGGACGCGGCCGAGTAGCGGGGGTCAGCTCTCCAAGTTCCGAGCAAGGGCGCAAAACCTCTCGAGATCTACGGTCTCGGCCCGGTCGGTCGGTTGAATTCCTGCGGCAAGAAGGCGATCCTCGATATCGGGTCGCAATCCTTTGAGGCTCGCGCGAAGCATCTTGCGTCTTTGGTTGAACGCCTGCGCGACAACTGCCTGGAGCAGTCGGGCATCGGCGGGGAAGCGTGGTTCCGGCAGTGCCTGAAGATGAACGACCGCGGATCGCACTTTGGGCGGCGGCGTGAAAGCCTCCGGAGGCAGTTCCATGACAATCCGCGCAGTGCAGCGCCACTGGGCCAGTACGGCAAGCCTTCCATAGGCCTTGGAACCAGGCTGCGCGACGATCCGTTCCGCCACTTCGCGCTGGAACATCAGGGTCAGGCTATCCCAGAAAGGTGGCCAGTCAGCCGGGTCGAGCCAGCGAGTGAGAAGCTCGGTGCCGACATTGTAGGGGAGGTTTGCCACGATCTTTATCGGCGGCGTCAGACGCTCGGAGGGGTCGAGCGCCAGTGCATCTGCGTTGATCACTTCAAGCCTGCCTGGGTAGGCAGCCGCGATCTCCTGCAGCGCCGGAAGGCAGCGGGCATCCTTTTCGACAGCGAGTACCTTTCTCGCTCCCTCCGCAAGCAATCCTCGCGTCAGCCCTCCGGGCCCCGGGCCAATCTCCAGAACGTCTGCTCCGGTAAGGTCTCCCGCCGAGCGCGCAATCTTCGCAGTGAGGTTCAAGTCCAGAAGAAAATTCTGCCCCAAGGATTTCTTAGCGGCAAGCCCATGTGTCGCGATGACTTCGCGTAGCGGAGGAAGAGAGTCGATTGCGGGCACGGTCAGTTTAGTCCCGCGCGTTTCCGCGCCATCGTGTCCGCCAGTTTCAACGCCTCGATCAAAGATGTCGGATCGGCTTCTCCACTTCCCGCGATGTTGAACGCGGTGCCGTGATCGGGCGAGGTTCGGATAAAGGGCAATCCTAGCGTGACGTTCACTCCGCGATCGAATGCCAGCGTCTTTATGGGGATCAACGCCTGATCGTGATACATCGCGACCGCGGCGTCGTACTGGGAACGGGCTCGGGCATGAAACATGGTGTCGGCAGGAAGTGGGCCTGTTAGGTTCAGCCCTTCATCGCATAGAGCCTTGCACAAAGGCGCTATCCAGTCGGTCTCTTCCTTTCCCAGCAGTCCACCTTCTCCGGCATGAGGGTTGAGACCGGCTACCGCGATCCTGGGCGCTGCGATTCCGAAATCGGATTCCATGGCATTCGCGACAATCCGAAGGGTGTCTTTAAGCAGGCCGGGCGTCAACTTTTGCGGAACGTCGGCGAGCGGGATGTGGATCGTGGCGGGTACGACCTTCAACTCCTCGGCCGCAAGCATCATCACCACACGGTCAACGCTGGCAAGATCGGCAAGAAACTCTGTGTGGCCGGGATGAGAGAAGCCAGCGTGATCGACCAGTTCCTTCTTCGAGATCGGAGCTGTGCACAGCGAAGAAGCCGCGCCCTGCTGCACCAGCCGCACAGCGCGTTCGATCACCTGCACAACGACGATAGCATTTTCAGGGGCTGGGTGTCCGGGAGTGGCCAGGCTGGGGAATTCATGCACCAGAACAGGTAGCCCGCATTGTGCGGCATCCGCTGCGCCGTCAGGAGTGTCGATGGTCTCAAACCTGGCGTTCTCCGGAAGGTGCCGTGGATCGCCGATCCAGAAGAACGGCAAGTCTTTCCCAAGCACTTCCCAAGCTTTGCATGCGATCTCCGGACCTATTCCGGCGGGATCGCCACAAGTCAAAGCGACGGGCGGAAAACGTGTCTCCGCCATTTGTCAGTTGGCAATATCGGTGATGATCGTATTTGCCCGAAGATCGGCAAGGCGGTCTGCGGCCATTGTCCCGAGACGTGTATTCAAAAGCCGGTTGCCAACGATTTCGAGGTCCACGGAGGACTCGCGGGCGGGCTTGCGCTCACAAAGCATGAGGACAGCCGGAGCACCGTTTCGAATGATCCGCGTGGAAACCTCGTTCTGATCCAACTGGGTGACTTCAGCCCGGATATCGGCGGGCAGGGCACCCAACGGCTGCAGATCGCGGACAAGTCGTTCCTCGGGAAGTCCGCGCGCGATTCCGTAAAGGTCATCGCACACGTCGACCTCCTGCGCGACCCGTTCCGCGGCGCCCGGCGTGCCGTCGGTGATGAACAGCGCATAGTCGACCGCCAGATCGTTGGTCGCACCGGGATCGACACGCTCCACTTTGCGCAGAAGGAAAACGCCAATCGCGTTTTCCAGTTCGATAGGGCGGCTTATCTGGCCTGGCGTCAGGCCGGCGATCACCGGCTGGATCATATCCGGCAGAGTATCGAGCGCGACCCAGTTCAAGGCGCCGCCCGAGGCGGAAGAGGCCGCAACGGATAATTCGCGTGCAGCTGCCGAAAAGGCTTCTTCGCTTGTCAGCGCCGAGATCTGTGCAGCCCGGGCACGGGATGCTGCGGCTGTCTCAGGGGTAGTGGCGGGCAAAAGGATTTCCGAGACGAGAACCCGCAACCCTCCCTCAGTTCCGGTCTGAGCGAGAGTGCGACGCACTAGGTCCCGTGGAATTTCCTGGGCGGTTTCGCCGAGTGTCTGGCGCACGAAACTGCGCCATGCGACACCGGCACCGATGAAATCGCGGAAAGTTTCGGAGTCGACGCCATTCTGTCCGAGTGCGGCGACGAATTCTTCAGCTGTCAGGTTCGCCCGTCCGGCGAACTCCTCCATCCCCGCTTCGATCTCTTCCGCCGACGTCTCGATGCCAGCGTCGGACGCTGCTGACAATTGTACGGCCTCGTTTATCAGTTGTTCCCGCGCCAGGTTTCGCGGATCTCCCGGAGCACCCAGGAGCGACAGAAACCGGGTCCGCTGGTCCAGTTCGTACCGGGTGACAATCGAGTCGCCGACCTTGATAGCGGGCGAGAAGCGGCTTTGGGCCTGTGCGGGTTGTGAAGCCGCGAAAATCGATGCGGCAAGCACTGCGCCAATCAGGCATTCAAGAATACGGCTTTGTCTCACGACCCTTTATCCTCTGCAGACCCTGCTTCGGGGTTTATCGCTTGCGGTGCCACCGAGGCCGACCAGCGAGACGCGGAAGCCGAAGTCGGTTGTTGGATTAACCGAACTAGACGTGGCATAGCGCCTTGATAGTGAAAGCATGATATCAATGCACTCGCTCCGATAGCCCATCCCGATCCCGGTGCGTGCCGAACGGCCCGCGGTGAAGTCATAACGCCAATCGGCACTGGCCGTCCACCTGTCGTTCAGGTCGTAGCTGCCGTCGAAAGACCATTCCGACAACCTGTCGTCGCGCCCCTCGGCGGGTTCTGGAACGGCGTAGATGTAACTGGAACTAAGCCGAAAAGAGTCGGTCGACCAGTCAACACGGGATTCGTTGAGGGTGAAGTTCGCCTTTTCGTCGAAGAGCGACCTGTTGGCGAGGAAAAGGCGGTCGCCGATTCCGAACCGGGCCGCGATCAGCCATTCGGAACGGTCGCCATCCAATCCGGTGCCGGAACTGAATCCGAGATCGCCGTCCAGATGTGCGATGCGGCCAAAAGCGAAATCCATGCTCCAACCCTGAGGATCGTCGCGACGCCATGCCAGGCCTGCCGCGACCCTTGTTCCATCCTCGATTCCGTCAGTTCCGGGATAGCGCGTATGCGAGAATAGGTTTGCCTCGTCGAACTCCACGATCCGGCTGTCCTCGACTGGTGGAGCATTGCTGCCCGCGTCCGCAATATCGAGCCTGATAACAGGCTCCAGTACTTCGCGTCCGCCATCAGCGGTATCGCGTCCCAATGGCCAGCGCAATTCCAGGGCCCCTCGGGGAACGAACCGGGTCATGTTTCCCTTGAAGCTGTTGTCCTGACCGGTGTTGTAAACATCCATTCTGAAGCCAAGTTCGGCGGCGGCCACTACGCCGGAAGCGAAAATGGTATCACGGCGCCATTCAAGGGACGTCCCGATCCGGCTGACGTCCCGACCGTCTATGTTGACCGCGGAGGGACGATTCAAAGCCGACGTTTCAACGGAAAGCGTCGTACGACCGCCAAATGCCAACCGGGGCAATTCGCGTTCATAGAAGACCTCGATAAAGCGGTCTGGAAGCGTGTCGCGGATGGGGATTTCTTCGCTTCGCAGCGTTTTGAACTCGGTCACTGAAGCTCGGAAAAGATCCTTACTGCGTACCCGCTTGACGGCAAGTTCGTTGGTCAATCGATCCTTGTCGGAATAGTCGTAGGTGAACAGGTATCCCGGATCCGAGACGAACTCCAACTGCGCGGAGAGGATGAAGTCCTTGGGCAGTCTGTATGTGGCATTTGCAAAGAGATACCCACGGTCTCCAAGAATATCATCGTTCGTGATCGCGCCAGTTGCCGAGATTTCGCCGCCACGGAGGCTCTGGCGATAAGACAGTTCCAGGGTCCGGGTGGAGGAGGAAAGGTAAGGGGTCAGCGTGATATCGGCATGCGCGCCTATGGGAACAAAATAGGGCTGCTTTAGACCGGTGCCGAGATCGGATGAGGTGCGAAAGCGCGGGATAAGGAACCCTCTCGCGCGCTCCAGCGTCGGATCGGGCAGCCGGAGCCGCGGAAAATACAATACCGGAACTCCGACGACTCGCATCTGAGCGCCAGTGAAATAAAGCTGACGCTCTTGTTGGTCATGGATAACCGACCGCGCGCGAATTTCCCAAACCGGTGTCGGATTCGACGCGCAGATTTCGCAGGACGAGGCGACCACGCGCTCGAGCCGGGTGTACCTCCCACCGACCCGCGCGATTTCGTTCGCGGCCATTTGCAATTGCTGGTCAAGGACGATGCGTGCCGATCGCAGGATCCCATCTCGCAAGTCCCGGTCAAGTTCGGCGCTGCTGGCGGTCAGGACTGTCCCATCCGCTTCAGTCACCTTGATTGGGCCTTCGATCGTCAGCCGGTCTCCATCCTGCGAGTACGTGATTGATTGAGCAGTAAGCCGTGTGCCGGCATAAAAAACCTCGACATTGCCCGTCGCGGTGACCTGACCCGAGGGGTCCACGCTAATCCTGTCTGCGATCAGCGACGCAAGATCCTGGGCAAAGGCAGGCGAAGCGGCCAGCCAAAGGAGAAAGACAGCAAGAAGCGCCCGCATCATCCGTCTTCCAGGTGGAGCAGCAAACCAAGTGGCAAGAGAACGGCCGCAACAGGCGGCCCCCAAGCCGCCATGATGACAGGGATCTGACCGTTCTCACCAAGGATCGCCGCAAAATTGCGGATGAAGTAAAGCGTGAAACCCAACGCCAGCGCCGCAAGTACCATGACGCCGGTTCTCCCGAAGCGGGTGTGGCGCATGGTGAAGCCCGCGCCAACCAGAACCATCGCCGCCAGAAGTACCGGCAAAGCGAGTTCCATGTGCAGGAAGGTGCGATGCGAACGCGCCGAAAAGCCGGCCGATTCCAGTCGCGCGATGAAGGCGGGTAGTTCCCAGATGGGAATGGCCGATGGCGTGCCGAAACTGTCAAGGATCTGGTTCCGTGTGAGGTTCGACGCAAGGCTCAGGTTCGGGCTTTCGAAAGCATCGACCTCGGGAACCGCGGCATCGGTGTCAAAGCGCCACTCCTTTGCGTCGGTTATCGCCCAGGCCCCAGGCACAAGTTGGGCCTGTTGGGCCTCGATACGGAAAGTTGGCGTTCCTTCGCGATCGTATCCAAGGAAGGTAACGCCGAACAGGATGGTGCCATCCAGATTGGAGCGGTTTGCCCGGATCACCGTCTGACCATCACGCGATCCCTGTCTGAGCCATAGCCCCTCGGAGCTGACTGACAGGGTTGAAACGACGCCGGAGATACGCTGCGTCATGACCTCGTACTGCTTTTGAGTGGCCGCCACTATCGGGTTTATGAGGGCGACGGCTAAGATACCAAGGAAGAGGGACATCAGAACCGGAGATACAAGACTCTTCAAAGCCGACCGCCCCGAAGCGCGTGTGACCACCAGTTCCGACGAGCGGGCAAGCGCCAGAAAGAGCGACAAGGTTGCCAGGATCGTGATCAGTGGCAGAATGCGGTAAAGGCCTTCCGGAACGTTCAGGAATGTCAGGATGATCAGAGTTCCAAAGCCTGTGTCTGCCGCGCCGAAACGCCGGATCTGCTCGACCAGATCGATCAGGCTGAGGATTGCGAAGAAAACAAGAAGGACCGAGACGAAACTCTTCAAGAACCGTCGTGCGAAGTACAGATGGAGCGTCATTGGGTTGCCCCGCGTCTTGGCCGTAATGCGGTTGGATTGGCCGCAAGATACAGCAAGGCCAAAGCCAGCAGGCCACCGAATGTCGGGCCGATGTAGGCCGCCGGCCAGAGATCCGCATTGCCTTGCACAGCATCCTGACCCATTTGCGTGATCATCTGGACAAGGATCAGCGCGAAGATCGCGCCAATGATTTGCCGCCAGATCCCAAACCGCGAGAAACCGCCCAGCAGCAGCGTCGCAAAACCGATCAGAGGCGCAACAAGACCATTCAAGGCATTTCCGATGCGTTCATGAGCTTCGGCAACAAGAACCGCCCGCGTCGCGCCGGTCAAAGTCTGAGTCTCCTGGCTGGCAGCAAGGAGTTCCCCTGTCGAGAGTTCTTGCGGACGCGTCCGTGACTTGCCGATTGTTTCGAGCAGCCCTTCAAGATTGAAGGCAAAATCGTCAAACCGCGTCACTGAAAGGTTGCGTTCGCCGACATCGTAGCGTTGCGCCATTCCATCAATCATCACCAATGTCGGTGCGGTCGCGCCTCGAAGCAGAAGTGCCTCGCGAGCGGTGTAGGTAACCGAAACGCCTGGATTTCGGGTGTCTGAAAGAAAGATGTTCTTCAATTCACCAACCGCCGATATCTCCCTGATGTAGAAGGTGACTCCATCCGAGGGATGCAGAAACTGTCCTTCCCTCAACAAGCGGGCGGTCATGTTCTCGGAAATCTCGACAGTCCGGTCGCTCAAACGGCTGAGACTGATCGGCACAAGAATATGGGCGAGGATGGATCCAAGTACGAATACAAAGATTCCGAAGACCAGAACGGGCCTCACCAGCCGCCACGGTGAAAACCCCGTCGCCTGGACCACGACCAGTTCGCTCTCCGAGGTCAGCCGGTTCGTGACATAGACCGTTCCCGCGAAAGCCGCGATCGGCAGTACGACCCGGATGACGTTCGGCAGGGACAACGCAGTGAACTCGAGGAACACTGCGGCAGATTGGCCGTTGGCGATCAACTGATCAAACAGCACGACGGCGCGATTGACCCAATAGACCAGTACCAGAACGAGCGCGAAGAACCCGAACAACATCAGAAACTGGGACAAGAGATATCTGTCGAATCGTCCGGTCATTCATGCGCCTGGAATACGTTAACGCGACACTAGACCATCATGATCTGGGGTAAAACCGCATAGGCGGCCCATCGGCGCTGGTCAGCCGTCAAGGGCAGGGGTAAGGAGAGGGGACCCCGAGGGAGCCTGCTCAATGTCTGAACTGCCAAGTCTGTCTTTCGTGCCCGTGAATCTGGATGCGATTAAGGATGCAGGAGGCCATATCGTTGTTTTCCTGCCTGAGAGCGGGAAACTTGACCAACTTGCGCGCCGCGTGAACCGCTTGACGCGCGGTGCGCTGGAACGCTTTGCCGAAAGCACATCCTTCGCGCGCATGAAGGACGGTGAGGCGCGATCACTATCGTTCCCGACCGGCCTGGCTGCCGAAGAGATCCTGGTCGTTCGACTTGATCGGCGCATCCGCGGAGATGCGGCCCGCAAGGCAGGCGCCTCCATTGGCAAACATCTGCGCGGCGCAAGCGTTCTCCTTCTTGCCGGCGCGATGAAAGGGCTGCCGGACATCGTCCTCGGTGCTCTCTTGCGCGCCTATGCGTTTGAGCGGCACCAGACCGAAAGTTCCGATGACAAGAACAAAGGCGCCGGCGCTCTGACCGTCATGACCACCCAGCCCGACGCGCTTGCCGCGGAGGGGGAGATTGTGACCGCGCTGGCGGAAGGTGTCTGGTTCACCCGCGATCTCGTCAACGAGCCATCGAACGTACTGACCACGGTGGAATTCGCCGAGCGTTTGCTGGAGATGCAGCAACTCGGGCTAAAGGTTCAGGTTCTGGACGAGCCCGAACTGGAGAAACTCGGCATGCGCACGCTTCTGGCGGTTGGCCAGGGCAGCGAAAGTCCTTCGAAAGTCGTCGTAATGGAGTGGAACGGCGGCGGCAAAGAGGCGCCGTTCGCTTTGATCGGCAAAGGCGTCTGTTTCGATACCGGCGGCATCTCTCTGAAGCCTGCGGGCGGCATGGAAGACATGACCATGGACATGGGCGGCGCAGGCACTGTGGCCGGGGTGATGCGCGCCCTTGCGCTCAGAAAGGCCAAGGCGAACGTGGTAGGACTTGTTGGCCTCGTCGAAAACATGCCGGACGGGCGCGCGCAGCGCCCTGGCGATGTCGTACGCAGCATGAAGGGCGATACGGTCGAAGTAATCAACACGGATGCCGAGGGCCGTCTCGTGCTTTGCGACGTCATGTGGTACGCGCAAGAACGGTTCAAGCCCAGCGGCATGATCGACCTCGCAACACTGACAGGTGCCATGGTGATCGCGCTTGGGCATGAAAATGCGGGTATCTTCTCGAATGACGATTCACTGGCCCAGGCATTCCTCGAGTCTGCCGAGCTCGAAGGCGAGGGCGCGTGGAGGATGCCTCTCGGACCGGGGTATGCCAAACAGCTCAAGAGCCGCGTGGCCGATGTGAAGAACGTCGGAGGGCGTCCTGCAGGTTCGATCACGGCGGCAGAGTTCCTGCATCGTTTCGTCAAGGACGAAACGCCTTGGATTCACATCGATATCGCGGGTGTCGCCAGCCTCAGCACCGATTCACTTTATGCCCCCAAGGGCGCAACGGGCTGGGGCGTTCTGGCGCTGAACCGTCTCATAAACGACCGGTACGAAGGCTGACGCCATGGGGGCCGTGCTATTCTATCACCTGACGGAGCGACCGCTGGAAAGGACATTGCCGGTTCTTTTGTCGAAAGCGCTGGATGCTGGGTGGAAGGTGATCGTGCGCGGGCGTGATCAGGACCTGATCGAGCGGCTTGATCGTCAGCTTTGGTCAGGAGATGGATTTCTTCCGCACGGGATTGCAGGCGGTGAGCATGACGCGATGCAGCCTGTACTTCTGACGACAGGTTCCGACTGCCCCAACGATGCTTCGTGCATCATGAGCGTGGGTGGGGCCGATCTCACTCCAGAAGAAATTCTTGCCGTGGAGCGCGCCTGCATCCTGTTCGATGGCGCGGACCCGTCCGCAGTGGAACTTGCTCGTAATCAGTGGAAAAGCCTGATCGCCGGCGGTGTATCGGCCCAGTATTGGGCCGAGGACGGTGGGCGCTGGGTCAAGAAGGCCGAGAGCTCTGGGGCCTAGGGCTCCAGCAGCAACTGATTGCCCGAGATTTCCAGCCTTCCGAAGCGGCTGAGGAAAGACATGCCCAGAAGTGAGCCGGACATATCGCCGCCATTCACGGCGACATCGACGTCACGGAAGCGAAATGGCCCCAATGCGACGCTTTCGACGCTGCCATATGCCGTCTCGACGACGCCGTTGGCCGTGCGAGCTCGCCCAAGGAACGGCATGGTATCCGGGTTCAGTCCGACGCGTACCGCATCCTTGCGTGTCAGGACCATGTCCGTTGCCCCTGTATCCACGAGAAACTCCACCGGTATACCATTGACCTGGAGCGTCAGGTGGAAATGTCCGTCAGCCGATCGCGGAACGGATATGCCGGCGCCATCTTCCAGAACCGATTGCTGCGGTGCGATGTCCTTACGGATGTCCCCCCAGAGACCATAGCCGGCCATTACACCAATGAAAATCATACCCCAGGCCAGAAGCGACCTGACCGTCTTGCCCAGTGAGTTACGGTTCTCGGCAATCAGCCAGCCGACAACTGCGGTCAGAAGAATGACCAGGTAAACGAGGCGAGGGAAATCCGAACTGTCCATGGGAAGGAGATATGTTCTTCGGAAGGCAATCGGAAGGTCTATGCGCCCGCGAAGCCGAAATCCGCAAGCCCATCCAGTACGAACTGGACGGACAGCGCTGCCAGAAGCATGCCCAAAAGTCTGGTGACCACATTGATTCCCGTTGGTCCTAAAAGTCGTTCCAGCGGACCAGCGGTGAGAAACATCAGAAAGGTCAGCACAAGGACGCCGAGCATCACGCCATGCACTGCAACGATCCACGACCAGTCCGCCCCTTCCTGACCGGCAAGCAGAATCATGGTGGCGATTGCTCCGGGGCCCGCGATCAGCGGTATGGCCAGAGGGAAAACAGAGGGATCCTGCTCGTGCACATGGGTTTTGTCTTCACGACGCTTGGTTCGTCTCTCGAAAAGCATGTCGAGCGCAGTCAGAAACAGAAGTATGCCGCCTGCGATCCTGAATGCGGGCATGGATATGCCGACGAAATTCAGGACGGCATCACCAAGCAGTCCGAAGATCGTCAGGAGAAAGGCGGCCGTCAGGCAGGCCCGCAAGGCGATGCCTCGCCGGTGGGACGCGTCCTGTCCCTGTGTCAGGGCAGCGAAAAGCGGCACAAGGCCCACCGGGTCGATGATCACGACCAGTGTGACAAACGCCGTCACGTAAGGAGCCAGTTCCGGTGTCATCCCGTTCGTTGAACAGGATTTTCAGCCGGGTGCAAGTCCCGATGGCGGAGCTCAGAACCTAACCTGGTAGGGAGCCGATCTTGCTATCACGGCCCTTTTCAGAATTGAGGCCATGGACATCGCGCCAGAACGGCTGACTTCGTCGTACAGCGCCTGAACACGTCCATGATAGGTGAAATTCTTTTTGATGTCGCGGTTACGCGTCGCATTCGCAAGGCGATAGCCGACAAATCCGAAAAATGCGGAAAGAACAAATCCGCCAAGGGGCAAAAGGATACTCATTGGGCACTCGATACAAACTAATAACTTGATCTTTCTACTCTTAAAAAATGATAAAATTTTGGCCGAGAGTCGGCCTTTCCGGGTTTTTTCACCGTTTGTCAGTCGTCTCCCGGGATCAGTCCGAGACCGCGGAGATAGATGCCAATCCCCGTTTCCAGAAGGTCTTCGGGGGGGAACGGCGACTTGGTCCCCGGGGAACCCCGAGCGAAGAGTTCGACGACGCCGTGAGAGAGTGCCCAGATATGTGCCGAAAACATCTGGGGTGGCGGCCGTTTTTCGGGAGGAATGTGTTTCGAAAGCTCTGCGGCGGCCCTTTCCAGGACGTTGAACGCGCGTTTCGCGACCAGAGCCAGTTCGGGTGTCCGGTTGATCGACACACCGCTTTCGAACATAGCGACGTAGTGGCCAGGATGTCGCCGCGCAAATGCAAGGTAGGCCCTCCCGGTGGCCTCGAATGAGGCTAGGGCGGAAGGCTGTCCTGTTTCGAAGGCGTATTCCATCAGCTCGGCGAAAATCTCGTACCCTTGGCGCGCAGCTTCCGCGATCAGATCCTCGCGCCCCTCGAAATGCCGGTAGACCGCGGCGGGGGTAACCCCGGCTTCCTTGGCCGCCTCGGACAACGTAAAGCCTGTCGGACCCTTCTCCTCGATCAGGTCCAGCGCGGCGTCGACAAGCGCCTGCCTCAGGTTGCCGTGGTGATATCCGCGCTTAGGCATTCCAGATGTCCGGCCCACCACAGAGTTTGGCATCGGGAGCCGCAACCTTGCCCTTGCCGGCATAATCAAGCCCGTTCAGCACCGCGCGGATTGCCTGAAGACGGGCACGCTTCTTGTCATCCGAGCGGATGACCGTCCACGGTGCCGCATCGTTGTGCGACCGGTCGAGGGTCTCGGCGATGGCAGCGGTATAGGCATCCCATTTCTTCAGGCCTTCAACATCGATCCAGGAGAGTTTCCATTGCTTCAGAGGATCTTTCTCGCGCTTCAGAAATCGGCGCAACTGTTCGGCGCGTCCGACATTCAGCCAAAGCTTGCGGAGAGTGATGCCTTCATCCACCAGCATGTCCTCGAACTCCGGAACCTGGCGAAAAAAGTGCTCTCTCTGCTTCGGGGTGCAGAACCCGAATACATGCTCGACGACGGCGCGATTATACCAGGATCTGTCGAACAGGACGATCTCGCCAGAGGTTGGCAGGTGGTCGACATAGCGCTGGAAATACCACTCGCCCTGTTCGCGTTCTGTCGGTTTCGACAGGGCCACGACCCGCGCCCCGCGAGGATTGAGGTTCTCGCGGAACCTCTTGATCGTCCCGCCCTTGCCGGCCGCATCGCGCCCCTCGAACACCACGACGATGCGTTTCCCGGTCTCCCTTGCATCGGCCTGCAGGCGCACGAGCTCAAGCTGAAGTGCCGCGATCTCCTCCTCGTAGTCCTTTGATTTCATTTCTTCCGAATAGGGGAAGGACTTGGAAAGAATCTCATTCTTGTCCGCTGCCGCGATGGCCTCGCGAACATCGGATGGAGCCTCGTTCTCATAGAAGGATGAGATTGCGCCGTCGAAAGGAAGGGTCATGTTATGCTCTTTCACTTTTGAGGGAACCTAAGCGCGGCGATGGCTTAGCGCAATCCGGCACGTGAGGCTGCGCGGTGGATCGCTTCGATAACATCGTCCGTTGCGCCATGATGCGGCATATGACCGATGCCTTCCAGAATGGTCAGTGAAGCGTTCGGCAACAGCGTGGCCAGAGGTTCGGCATGAACCTCCGCATATACTGTGCGATCTTCGGTGCCATGCAGGATCTCTACAGGTATGCTGATCTCCGGATAGCGGCGCGACATCTCCAAGACATGCGGTCGAAGTGCATTCACCTGACGAGCATTGGCCCGCAAAGTGTCTATTCGTGTCGCCATCATGATGCCGGCCTTGGCCAGATAGCCCTCAGGCACGGGTTGCGGCGCAAAAACCCCGCTCAGCGCGTTCTGAACATAGCTCTGCGGCACGAGTGCCGAAACGAATGGCGGCAAGGCCAGGCCCCCGGCGCGCGAGCCCAGTACCCGGTAGGTCCAATCGACGCTACCTGGCCATGGCATGGTGGCTCCTGAAAGAATGACGATACCCGCGGCAGGCTCTTCCAGTGCCCAGCCCATCGCCACGGCACCGCCATAGGAGTGCCCGACGATCAGGGGGCGGTCCGCGCCCAACTGTCTGGCCGCCTGTGCGAGGTGTCGCGCCTGCTGGATGGGACTTTCCGCGCCATTGCTCAATGGTCCGTTCAGGTCTTCACTGATCCGCTCGCTCCACCCGAAGCCCGGGCGGTCGAACGACAAAACCCGGTAGTCCCGGGCCAGTCTCTCAGTCAGATCAAAAGTGAAATCCCGGTACGTGCCGCCTGCACCGTGGATCAGCACGACATCCGGTCCCTGGCCTTGTATGTCGACATGCACCCGGCGACCGTCAACGACGACGGTTTCGCCAAGCGGCGGATTGCGCGCCTCGATCTCGGCCTCTCGCAAGTCGGCGCGCCGGTCGGCAATATACCAGAACGCGCAGGCAGAAGCCGACAGGACTGCAGCCGTGGTCAGCAAGGTAAGACGACGCATTCTGTTTGGGTCTGGTTGAACATCGTCGGGAACCTAGCGCGATGCGCCTGTTCCTCCAGACTGCTCACTTGCGCAGGTCCGTGCTGGACTGGCCGATCAGAGACTGGTCGAACGGTGTGGTCAGATACATCTCGCTGACCCAGTTCCCGTACAGAAGATGGCCGTGACTGCGCCAGCGGTTCTGCGGCGTCATCGAGGGATCGTCGCCCGGATAATAGTTCATAGGCACATTGATCGGCGTGCCGTTTGAAACGTCTCGGTCGTATTCTTCCTTGAGCGTGCCGCTGTCGTATTCGAAGTGATTGAATATGTAGAGCGCCCTGTGGTCGGTGTCCTCGATCAAGCACGGTCCAACTTCTTCGGAACCGAGAAGCGTCGAGAGTTCTGGAATGCCATCGATTTCCGACTGGCGCATTTCAGTCCAGCGGCTCACCGGAATGACGAAATCATCCGAAAACCCGCGCAGATAGGGCGACGCAGGCGAGAGGTTCTGGTGCCGGAAACATCCGAACGCCTTGTGCGGCAGCATGTGCTTCTCAAGCCCATGAAAATGATAGGCCATTGCCATGCCGCCCCAGCAAACGCCGAAGGTCATATGGACGTTGGTCTGTGTCCAGTCCATCACCTCCTTCAATTCGTCCCAGTATGTCACCTCTTCGAATGGAAGGTGCTCGATCGGCGCGCCGGTAATGATCAGCCCGTCGAATTTCTCGTCCTTGATTTCCTGAAACGGACGATAGAATTCGGCCATGTGTTCGGCGGCCGTGTTCTTGGTCTCGTGTTCGGACATACGGATCAGACGGAAGTCGATCTGCAGGGGGGTCGCACCGATCAGTCGCGCGAACTGGTTCTCCGTCTGGATCTTCTTGGGCATCAGGTTCAGCAGTCCGATCTTGAGCGGACGGATATCCTGATGCTCGGCTGCGTCCTCCGGCATGACCATCACACCTTCACGCGTCAGAACGTCGAAAGCGGGCAGGTTCGAAGGCAATTTGATCGGCATGTCGTCATTCTCCGGAACGGAAACTCCGAGATAGCCAGCACTGGCTCCATACTCAAGCCCGACCGCGAATTCGTCTCAACGAAGTATTCACCCATCGCCGATAGACAAACCTGGGTTTTTGAAGGCGGGAAGAGACATGTTCAAAATCTTCAGCAAGTTGAAACTGGGTAAAAAGCTGACCTTGGTTATGGCCGGGTTTGTGACGGCAAACGTGCTGACGATGAGCGCTCTCAGCTACACTTCGCTGCGCTCCGCGATCGAGGGAGAGGCTGCGGACAGGCTCGAAGGTGTCGCTCGACTGCAGGCCTTCGAATTCGAACAGGAACTCGCAAGCATCGATCGCGACCTGCATTTGCAGGCGTCGCACCCATTCGTTGCCGAAGCCCTCGCGGCCTTTGCCGGGGCATTTCGGCGTATGGAAAATCCGCTCAGCCAGTTGCAGGCTGACTACATCTCCAACAACCCCAATCCGCTCGGACAGAAAGACAAGCTCCTCAGCGTCGGGAACGGGACGGAATATGACCGCGTTCATCACCGGTTTCACGGGAAATTCGACGCGCTTCAGGATGCGATGGGCTACTACGACATCTTCCTTTTCGATATGGATGGAAACCTTGTCTACAGCGTCTTCAAGGAATTGGACTACGCCACCAATCTCATGAACGGCGAATGGGCCAAATCCGGTCTTGGCGATGTGTTTCGGGCTGCGAAGGCGCTATCCGGCAGTGATCCGACGGCGTTCATAGACTTCGCGCCTTATGCTCCGAGTGCGAATGCGCCGGCGGCTTTTGTAGGGAGGCCTGTGTTTTCCGAAGACGGAACGCAGCTCGGCGTGCTCGCCTACCAGATGCCGATCGATGTTATGAACGCTGCCGTGGGGCATGCATCAGGCATTGGATCGACCGGAGAGGCCATCGTGGTTGGCAGAGACGGCTTGTTGCGCACGGACTCTCATCTGACGGAAGAGGATGACGTGCTGAACCGACGCTTTGACGGCGTCGCACTGACGGAAGGTGCCGCCGGTCGATCGGGCATGGCGCGATATCTCAACAACGATGGGGTCGAGTTTACGGGCTATTACGCGCCTTTACAGACACTTCGAACGGGCTGGATCATCATCGTTCAGCAGGAAACCGAGGAACTCTTCGCTCAGGTGAAGCGCAATCGGGACACAATGCTGTTGGTCAGTGCTGTGGCGCTCAGCGTGGCCACTCTGGTTGCAATCGTCTTTTCCCGAAGTCTCAGCACACCTCTTCAGGGTCTCAACCTGGCCGTCGACAGGATTTCCGCAAAGGACTACGACGTCGAGATCCCGGCGAAGGCAAGGGGCGACGAGATCGGAGGGATCGCGCGAGCGCTGGACGCCTTTCGCCTTCAGCTTGCTGAATCGGATCGTACAGCTCGCGATGCGGCCTTCAAGAGCGCGGCATTCGAGTCAACCGGCGCCCCGATGCTGCTGACGGATCTCGAGCTTCAGATCGTCGGAGCCAACAATGCGTTTTTCCGTCTTGTGAATGAAAACAACGCCGATTTCGGCGTAAGTGCAAAGGAACTATCTCATGCTGATGTTCTGGGCGCCGAGCTTGCCTCGCTATCTTTTCCACCAGCGGAAATCCGTGCCGCGGTCCGTAATCACGAGAGGCTGCCAATCAAGAGAAAGCTGCCAGTTGGCAACAGCTACGTAGGTTTGCTGATAGATCTTGTTCGGGCAAAGGACGGGTCTCCGATCGGATATGTTCTGGATATGAAGAACCAGACTTTCCAGATGATGAGTGAAACCGTTCTTCAGGCCATCGATGCGCAACAAATCCGCATGGAGATGGATGTCGATGGCGCGGTGCAGTCAGCAAATGCACGGTGTTGCGAAGCAGTAGGGGAAGAGGAAGCATCTCTCCTTGGGCGGCCGGGCCGTAAGTTGATTTCCATGGAAGGAAGCGAGGAACACGACATCTGGACCGCGGCATTGGGCGGTCGCGGGACGTCTGGCCTCTTCCGCATGAAAGCTCAAAGCGGAAGCCGGATCATAGAAGGCAGTTTCAGCCCGATTCCTGATCAGGACGGGGTGGCGAAAGGGTTTCTTCTTATAGGGAATGACGTCTCCGAAGCCCAATTGGAAAAGGCCGAGGCTTCGGCTCGAGAGGCGCGGGTCGCAGCGGACATGGCTCATGTGGTCGATGCATTAAGCCACGAGTTGAAGCGCTTGTCTGGAGGGGACCTTACCGTAGAGATCGAGACGGTGTTCGCGCAGGAGTACGAACCTCTCCGCCACGATTTCAACGTTACAGTCGAACGTCTGCGCGAGACTGTGACTTTTGTGATTGAAAATGCTCAGCTGATCGGCTCCGAGGCAGGCGGGATCAACTCCGCGGTATCGGAATTGTCGCGGCGTACGGAATCCCAGGCGGCGACGTTGGAACAGACGGCCGCCGCGATGGGTGAACTCACGGCCTCGGTCGCTTCGTCATCCAAAGGTGCCGAAAACGCCGCGATCGTAGCCGAGGAAGCGCGCGCAAGTGCGGAGGCCAGCGGCGCCGTTGTCCGTGAGGCGGCGTCGGCAATGGAAGAGATCGAGTCTTCCTCTCTGGAAGTTTCGAAAATCATCGGGGTCATCGACGATATCGCCTTCCAGACGAATCTTCTGGCACTGAACGCCGGCGTCGAAGCGGCGAGGGCAGGTGAGGCTGGGAGAGGTTTCGCCGTAGTGGCTTCCGAGGTTCGCGCGCTGGCACAGCGCTGCCTCGATGCGTCGAATGAGATAACATCCTTGATCACTGTCTCGAGCGATACCGTAAAGCGCGGCGTAACACTTGTGGGGGATGTTGCATCGGCTCTGGAAAAGATCGCGACGTCAGTTGTTCAGATTTCTGACGACGTCCGTCAAATTGCCGAGGCTTCGACTGAACAATCGCACGGTCTTGGCGAAATCAACTCGGCCTTGAACAACCTGGATCAGACGACGCAGCACAATGCCGCAATGGCCGAGGAAACGACTGCGGCAACTCAGGCTCTGCTTCTCGAATCCGAACGTCTGACAGAGACTGCGGGCAAGTTCATAGTCCGGGGCAACCAGGACGGTCAGAGCCGTTTCGAACGCCAAGGCGTGACGGCCCGCGCGGCTGTATGACACTCGGAGTGGTACTAAACGGTTTTCTGGGCGAACTCTGCGGGGGGACGCTTACCGCGAACTTTCTATCGTGTGCGCGACAAGTTCTATCATGTCAGTCTGATGACGTACCTTGGCAATGTCATCGGCGGCGATCGTTATCCCCCAGTTCTCGGCCATGGCGCGATAACGGGGCTGGCGGTGCGCCAGCGCACGCGCATACGTCCAGCGTACGAAATCATCCGGGTCAACTTTTGAGGCTGGCACCTTTTTCAAGGTCAGGTACTCCGCCCAGGCGTCTTCCAGGAAGTCCTGCTGATAGCACATCGGCTTCGGTGCACGATCGAACCGGCGAACGAGTTCCTGCGTATGCGCCTCGGAACCTTCGATCCAAATCATCAGAAGATTGTGCCCAAGCGCCGACAGAACAGGATCGTTCGGGTCATGCGGATCAACGATCTCACAGATGGACCCCGAGGTGTCGCAGATGAAGTTTTCGTACCCGTAAAGCTCACTCGCTCGCCGGATGAAATGCGCGGTGTCGAGCATCGCGGCGGTTTCAGCCACGCGGTGTTGCTCCTGTCTCCGCAGGTATTCCTCCCAGGGCACGCCGCCCTTGTCGGGATCACCCGGTTTCCCCAGGTAAGTCGAAAGTGGTGCGAGATTGTTGAAGGTGATGTTCGAAACGATGTGAACCGAGTCCGACATCAGCAGTTCGCGTAGAAGCGGCACCTTCATGGCTTCGCGCTTGAAGTTGTCCGCGATATGTTCGCCCATGTAGCGGGTGCCAATGCGGTAGTCGACCGAATAGTGGAACCAGCCGCCCTCGGCCCTGAGAAGGTTGGAGATATGCGTTTTACCAAGTCCGGACATGCCGAACAGCATGATCCGTTTCGAGGGCGCTTCCCGCCACTCATCCGCGCTTCCGTAAATCATCGCGATTTGGTCTCCCGCTTGCAGCGGATGGGTTACGTTGCCGACTGCAGCGGGTCAATCGGACAATCCCTCAAAATGGAAACCTGTGGCGAAATAGGGCAGCTAATAACATGACCCCGTGCGAACGCGGGGCCCATCAGCCGTGTTTGCGCACGTTCAGAATGTATAGCCGACTTTCAGACCTACACCAACAGCGCTGTTGCCGGTGAAGTTGGCGCTGGCGGTCGTGGTCGCATTACCGATATCGATATAACTGACTCCGCCTGTGATCTTCATGTTGTCTTTGGTGTAGGACCCGCCAAGGGTAACCCCGAGAAGCCCGTCGGTGGGGCCGAGGTTTCCGGTCAAGCTACCGGTATGCTCTTCGTAGCTTACGGAGGCCGCGACCGACCATGTTTCGTTCAGGCGGCGCCCGACGCCCAGAGTGAACGTCGTGCGGTCATCCGCATAGCTGACCAGCGGCGCATTCACGGCGAGCGGGCTGGAGTAAACAGCGGGCGAAATATCGAATTCGGTCCAGTCGACCCAGCGAATTCCGCCGAAGAGCAGGGTGTCCGCGGCGATACCGGTTTGGAATTCCAGATGCAAAGACTGCGGTGTCGTGATGTTCGTCACAGAGGGCACGGGCGATGGCGTGAACCCGGTTTCCACAGTGTCCAGCTTATGATCGATTGCCGAATTGTAGGTCAGGGATACCCGCAGAGCGATGTCTGGCCGTTCGTACGCAGCCCCGACGAGATATCCTAACCGGAAGTCCCGCTCCGTAGTTGCGTTGTAGCCGCTGAAGGAAGGTACGGCGTTAACTGAAGCCTGAGCTTCAAGAGACTGCGCTCGGATGCCAGCGTAAAAGCTGACATTGGAGGGCAGGTTGTATTGCAGCATTCCGGTCAATGCGTGGGACGTCAGTTCTGCTGTTGAGCCAGCAAATGGGTAGGCAACCAGCGGATAGGAGACATTCGCGCCAAAGGGCTGGTTGTAAATAATTGCGTAAGACCACGTCTCGTTGAGGTCGGCTTTGTAGGCCGCCCCGAAGTTCAGGAATCTTTCTGTCATATCGCCGGACTGAAATGTGCCAATCGAGCCCGAAACTGAAGGATCCGCCGTGCCAAGACCGAGTTCCAGATAACGGCCTTTTTCGAAAAGCACAGCGACCGATTGGTTCGAGCGTTCGACGCCGCCGGCATACGCAACACTGGTAACCATCGACATAGCGACAGTCGAAAGCAATAGTGTCTTCATGTGGGGTCCCCTCCCTGAAAGACGAAAAAAGTTCGCGCACGTTAGTGAAACGACCACGGGAGCGTCAATTATTGACGGAGCGTTACTTTCTGGTTTTGCCGTAGCGTCACAAAAGAGACATCAACCTCGATGTCGACGTGATTCCGACCATATATTCAGGTAGTTGCCGCCAAAAATCAGGGCAGCGCCCGCGAAAACCCAGACATCCAAAGGTTCGCCATAGAACAACATTCCGACCAGGGCGATCACTGGTAGCCGCAGAAAATCCATCGGCGTGACAACTGTTGCGGGCGCGACGGCAAGCGCGTTCGTCAGACAGGTGTGCGCAACGAGGCCGGCGCATCCAATCAGCGCGACCCAGGGCCAGGCCGCGGCTGACGGCCAGGCGATGTCCCCGTCCCATCCCGTCGCAATCAACCCCATCACCGCCTGCATTGCGGTCAGCCAGAACAAAATGCCGAGGATGGTCTCCGTCCGCGTCAAAAGTTTCGTGCAAACGATAGAGCAGGCGAAGCCAAGCGCGGAAGATGCAGCCAGGGCGAGCCCCAGGGGGTCGCCGCCCGCGCCGGGGCGCGCCACCGCCAAGGCTCCCAGAAACCCCAGAACCACGGCCAGCGTCCGCACCCGCGTCAGTTTTTCTCCAAGGAAGAGAACCGCAAAGACAACGACCCAGATCGGCGAGGTGAACTCCAGAGCGAACACCTGGGCGAGCGTGATCAGGGTAAGGGAGTAGAACCAAAGGTTCTGGCCTGTGAAATGCGCAATGTTTCGTAGAAGGTGAAGCGGCAGACGATCGAAACGAACCTCGCGCAATTTGCCGGTGGAGAGACCAAAAACCAAGACGACCGCCAATCCGATGAACGAGCGGTACATCATCATTTCGAATGTATCGAGTTCCCCGCTAAGCGCACGACCTGCAACGGCCATGGATGAGAACGAGATGATTGCCCCCGTCATCCAGGCCGCGGCCAAAAGCGGCCGCGACCCTTCGGTCATTCGAGGTACTTCACGAAGTTCTCGCGAGGCACGTCACCCGCCATGGCGGCGCTTGCCGCTGCTGCGCGCACGATGTTCAGGGGCCATTTCACGGCCTCCCAAAGCAAGCCTTCGGTAAGAAGGAAGCCTGAGACGTTGTCCGCTGCCGCATTCGCGACGTTTTCGAAGCCTGCCCAGCGGAAAGATGCATTAGCGCGGGGCAGGTGATAGCGGTGGGTCACGATGATGACAGGTTTCGATTTGTCCAATTCGCTCAGATCGGCCGTGAAGAGAGCATTCTGCAAAGTGGAGTGGGACGCGTCTTCCATCAGGATCGCGTCTTCGGGCACGCCGGCGGCCAAGGCGAAGTCCCGCATGGCCTCAGCAACCGAGGGGCCGTCTGCCTGACCTGTCCCGCCAGTCACAACAATCAGCGGCGCCGCTCCGGCCTCATAAAGTTCGACGGCTCGCTTGATGCGAGCCTCGGTCTCTCCGGTTACAACGCCGGTCTTCCCGGCGTTTCCGGCCAGCGCTATGATCGCCTCGCCAGACGGCACTTCTTCCGACGGTTCGTAGAGCGCGACGTAGAGGGCCGTTCCAATCAATGCTGCCCAGATCGACAACACAACTATGGCGACAATCCAGCGAACGAGTTTCATACCAAAGTTCCTGTGCTCAATGTCCCGCTAAGGACGTGTTCAGGTTGATTTATGAAACATTAACAAAGCAACCCAAAGCGCCAAAGTGCCTCGACGTGTAAACATCAAACTGTTCACAACCCGTGGCAGATATGCTCACTGCGGCACAATTGACCCACGCTTATCGCGCTTATTCCCACTCGATCGTTCCCGGCGGCTTGGATGTGATGTCATACGTCACCCGGTTGATGCCCTTGACCTCGTTGATGATCCGCGTCGCGGTCTCGCCGAGGAACTCATGACTGAACGGATAGTAATCCGCTGTCATCCCGTCCACCGAAGTCACGGCTCGAAGTGCGCAGGCATAGTCATAGGTTCGCCCGTCCCCCATGACACCAACCGTCCGAACCGGAAGGATGGCGACGAAGGCCTGCCAGATCTCGTCGTAAAGCCCATGCTTCCGAATCTGGTCGATATAAACCGCGTCGGCCTTGCGCAGGATTTCCAGCTTCTCCCGGGTGATTTCGCCCGGGCAGCGAATCGCAAGTCCGGGGCCGGGGAAGGGGTGGCGTCCAATGAAATGATCGGGCAGGCCCAGTTCGTGGCCCAAAGCCCGCACCTCGTCCTTGAACAGTTCCCGAAGGGGCTCGACCAGCTTCAGGCCCATCTTCTCGGGCAGACCTCCGACGTTATGGTGCGACTTGATCGTCACCGAGGGTCCGCCGGAAAAACTCACGGATTCAATAACATCCGGATACAATGTTCCTTGCGCCAGAAAGGCCGCTCCCTCGATCTGGTCGGCATATTTCTGGAACACGTCGATGAAGAGTCCGCCGATGATCTTGCGTTTGGTCTCGGGGTCGCTGACGCCCTCCAGGCGGCCCAGGAACAATTCCTGCTCCTGCGCGTGGATCACGGAGAGGTTCATGTGGTCTCGGAACATGCCGACGACCTCTTCCGCCTCGTTCAGTCGCAACAGGCCGTGGTCGACGAAAACGCAGGTCAGCTGGTCGCCGATCGCCTCGTGGATAAGAGCCGCGGCGACAGAAGAATCGACACCGCCCGAAAGCGCGCAAATCACCTTGGCATCGCCGACCTGATCCCGAATCCGGGCAACTGCTTCCTCGCGGTAGGCGCCCATCGTCCAGTCGCCGCCGAATCCGGCTAGCCGAACGAAATTCTCGTAGAGCTTCGCGCCGTTCGGCGTGTGGTGTACTTCCGGGTGGAACTGCACCGCGAAGAAATTGCGCGATGTATCCGCCGTGATCGCGAAAGGCGCGCCGGGAGAAGTGCCGTAAACCTCGAATCCCGGTGCAATTTCAGCGACATGATCGCCGTGGCTCATCCAAACCTGCTCGCGACCGGCCTCATACCATCCATTCAGCAGCGGAATGTCCGCTCCGGCCGGCGTCACATAGGCGCGCCCGAACTCCGCAGTGGCGTGCTCGCCTGCTTCGACCCGACCGCCCAGATCATGCATCATGACCTGCTGACCGTAACAAATGCCGAGAATCGGCACGCCCAACTCGTACGCCGCCTTGGGCGGTCTTGGGCTGCCCTCGCGCATCACGCTGTCGGGACCGCCCGAAAAGATGATCGCCTTTGGTGCGAAATCTTTCAGGAATTCGTCGCTGACATTCTGATAGGGATGGATTTCGCAATAGACATTCAGCTCGCGAAGACGCCGGGCGATCAATTGCGTCACCTGGCTGCCGAAGTCGATGATGAGAAGACGGTCGTGCTGGGTCATGCCAGCGACATACGAGGGACCCGCAATAGGTGCAAGATGGATCGCGGCGTCGGGGCAAATGTCGGTTTCGCACCGGATCTGACGTTATTCGTCCGGGGCGTGCCGTCCCATGGTGTATTTGAAGGCAGGGACAAGGCCTTTTCGGAGCATACGGGCATGGGTGATGTAGGTGAACGTCGCAGGGCGCGAGGTGGCGGCGGTGCCGCTCGGCGGGCGGAGCGCACAGCGGTGCGCATCGAAGCGGCGCGTTTCATTGAAAGAAACATCCCGAATCTGGACATTCTGAACGCTGAGGCCATCGAGATCATCGAGACCAACGCCGACATCGTCCTTGAGGAGATCGGCGTCAATTTCGTCGAGAACCCCGCAGCGCTCAAGCTTTGGAAAGACGCCGGGGCCAGCGTCGATGGCGAACGTGTCCGGCTTCCGAAAGGTCTGGCACGCGAACTCTGCAAGACCGCCCCGTCCAGCTACATCCAGCACGCCAGAAATCCCGAGCGCAACGTCACGATCGGTGGAAACAGCCTCGTGCTTGCTCCGGTCTACGGTCCACCCTTCGTCCGCGATGTCACCGGCGGTCGCCGCTATGCGACAATGGCAGACTTCCGCACCTTCGTGAAGCTCACCTACATGTCCAAGTGGCTGCACCATTCCGGCGGTACCGTGTGCGAACCGACCGATATCGCCGTCAACAAACGGCATCTCGACATGCTGCACGCCCACATGACCCTGTCGGACAAGCCTTTCATGGGCTCGGTTACCGAACCCGAGCGGGCAGCGGACTCCGTCGAGATGTGCGAGATTCTTTTTGGCAAGGATTTCGTGGCTGAAAACACGGTGATGACGTCGCTTATCAACATAAACTCGCCGCTGACGTTCGACCGCACCATGATGGGCGCACTCGAGGTCTATGCCCGCGCAAACCAGGCAGCGATCATTTCGCCGTTCATCGTGGGCGGAGCGATGGCGCCCGTCAGCGTGGCCGGCACGCTCACCCAGGTTCTTGCCGAGGTTCTGGCAGGCGTCGCCTATTCGCAGCTTGTCCGTCCTGGCGCACCGGTCATCGCCGGCGCCTTCGTGACGTCGATCGACATGAATTCCGGGGCGCCGACCTTTGGCACTCCCGAGGCCGCGCAGATCACCTACGGCATGGGGCAACTGGCGCGCAGATTGGGTCTGCCGTACCGCTCCGCGGGTGCATTCTGCGGATCGAAACTCCCGGATGCACAGGCTGCCTACGAAAGTTCCAACAGTCTGAACATGGGGCTCTTGTCCGGCGTCAACTTCATGCTTCACGCCGCCGGATGGCTGGAAGGCGGATTGGTGGCGAGTTTCGAGAAATTCGTCATGGATGCCGATCAGCTTGGGGTGCTTCATCACCTCGCGAAGGGCGTTGATGTCTCGGAGAACGCCCAGGCGATGGATGCGATCCGCGAAGTGGGGCCGGGGGGGCATTATCTTGGGTGCGCCCACACACAGGCCAACTTCAAGGACGCGTTCTGGCGGACTGGTCTGCTCGACTACAAACCGTTCGAGACATGGGCCGACGAAGGCGAAAGAGATACCGTTGCTTTGGCGTCGGCCAAGGTCGCCCGCATGCTCGGAGAGTATCAGGCGCCGCCTATCGATCCGGGCATAGCGGAAGGGCTTGCGAGCTATGTCGCCCGCAAGAAGGCGTCTGTTCCGGACGCGTTCACCTGAACAACCGCTAGAGTGCAGATATCCGCAACAGTCGCGCTTCGAAAATAAGCGCGGCCAGGGTTTCTATATGACGCGCGGCCGAGTAGGTCGCGTCGCCGGACACGCGGTTGGAATCCAAATCTGCCTCGTGTTCGATCAACATTCTGAACGTTTCGCTGCCTGTCGAACCTGTTCCGTCCGGAAGAAGTTGCCGGAGGCTTCGTTCACGGTTGTAATCTTCAAGCCCAAGGTGCGCGGCACGAACCAATAGCCGGGGTCTCTTGAGTCTGCCGAGAATGCTGAAGGCGTCGTTCATGGTGGTCTCCTGCGGTTTTCGCCTTGCAGGGTACACAACCTATGCGGGTGTTGCGGTGCATCGCTTCAGAGCGTTCGGACGAATTTCTCAATATTTACAATTGCCCTCAATCCTCGTCCTCGCCGCAAGATTAACTGTCTGGTAACAAATACAATCTCAGGTTGCATTTGTTCATCCCATCAATTGCGGCGTTAGGAGGGAAATTGTGCTCGCCGAAACGAATGTCCAGAAGTCGTCCTCTATGCCGGATTGGGTCCCTGACGAGGCTCGCAGGTATCTCGCTCATGTCGAAGCAGGACACTCTATCAGGTCCATCGCTCGACAGGCCGGATGCCATGCCTCGACTGTTCTCAGGCAGGTGCGGCGCACAGAGCAAAGGCGTGAGGACCTGCTCGTGGACTTGGCACTTAGCCGGCTTCGGGACAAGCGCATGCCCTTCACAACTGGCACAGCATCAGAAGGGGCGACAAAGGCCATGACGATAGGCGAAACGGTTCACGAAAACTCACTTCCTGACGACCAGGAATTCCGGACGACTGCATCCCGGGTCCTTCGACGGATGAACGAGCGAGGGGCCAGTCTGGCCATTGCTCGCGACATGGAAAAAGCGGTGGTGGTCCGCGAGATGCCGGATGGAGAAACAATCCGCACTGCGATAGTCGACCGCGCTGTTGCTGAAGCCATGGCGCTCAAGGACTGGCTTACCCAAACCGGCGAAGGACGCATCGCGCGCTACCAGATCAGCGGTCCGGGCCGAATGGCGCTTCGACGCATTCTGGCGGAGGAGGAAGCGATGCGTGTCGGCATGGGCGAGGGCGCCGATCCCGCTTCCGAACAGCACCGGGACTGGGTCATGCGCCATGCCTCCGGGGACAAAAACAAGAAATACGGCATACGCTACAACGCTGCCGAGAGTCCGCTCTCGATACTGGCGCGACGCAAGGACAAGGATGGCCAGGCGTTTCTTCAGCCTGATCTTGTGGCGGCGGGCGAGCGATTGCGCGAGGACTTCGAACTTTCGCAACTCGGTCCGCGCGTGACGCAAAATTGGGAAAGGTTCCTGACCGGAGGCGCGCGCGGCGATTTCTCAGATTCGGGTTCCGGGGGTTCCGAGGCCGCAAAGGATCGGGTGTTGAAAGCGCTCAAGGATCTGGGGCCGGGCCTCGGCGATGTTGTCCTGCGATGCTGCTGCTTTCTTGAAGGTATGGAAGCGGTTGAACGGCACATGGGCTGGTCCGCCCGTTCAGGAAAAATCGTCCTCAGGATCGCGCTGATGCGCTTGAAGACACACTACGACACGGTCAGTTCCTGGTCTCCCATGATTGGCTGATCTGCCACCAGCCAGCCCTGGTATCGGACGACCGGGCCGAAAACCGGCATGGACAGTGCCACGTCGAACGTGACTCGCCCCCGATCGTCAACCGCCTCGTGCGTATTGCTCTTTGGCAAAAGGACGCGCGGGATGGGAAATCCCAGGAACCGGCCTGAGCTGACAGGATAGCTCAGGCCGGCTTCGTCCACCTTCAAATCGATGGCGAACCGAAACGGGCCGAAGCGTTCCCACATGCGCCCGGGTCGCCTCGGATCGGCGCGGAGATGGGACAGGAAGCGATGCCCGGAAAAATCCCGCGTCCAGATTTCTTCTCGGCCGTCTCGCCGCATCGTGACGAACACCGGCGTATCCTCGGCTTCGGGAGGAAAACCGAACAACCACGCGACGGTTTGGCTTACGAGATTCCTGCTTCGGATGACCTTTGCCGCTCCGTTCCAACTGCGGGTCCCCGCCACCTCATGCAGCGCCCGAACTTCCTTCGGAAGACGGAGCCATGCATCGCCCAGAATGCCCTTGAAGAGCGGCACAAAGGGCATTTCGGAGCGCTCAAAGCCAACGGCACGTTCCGGCGCCGCAGTTTCGCATTCGGTGAGGTCCAGATCGTCGAGACAGGCCCGCGCGCCAGAAGGAACTTCGCCAGCCAAGAGCTTGCGAACGATCGCGCGCCCCGGAATGGCCGGAACATGTGGGCCGTCGCCGGCCTTGGCCGTCAGTGTCCAGCAACGCTCGACGAGATCTCCGCCAAAAGTTTGCCCCCGCACCAGCACACGCATTGCTCCGATGTCGGTTCCGAAAGGCTCCAGGTACTGCGCAACCCGAAACAGGATCGGCAGGAAGGGTGAGGCCGATTTCAGCAAGCCTGAGCGAACCAGCCATGACATCGCCTCCAGCCCGCGATGCATAAGCCGCAGTTCCAACCCGGCCCGAAAACGCACGTCGTCGCAGCCAAACCGTTCTGGCATCAAGACAAGGTCAGGTGCGCCGATCGGACTTGCGAGCCGTTCAATGGATCTGCCATCCTTCAGTTCGATCCGGATTTTCTCACTTCCAAGCCAGGCACGCGCTGACGTGCGGGGAAGGGGTTTGCCAGCTTGCGCCAGGATCGCAGCCATGACCGACCGTCCCCGTGGCGCGCGGTTTCCCGGCAGGATCATGCTGTCGATCAGGTCGATCCGCGTCATGTCCGACGAAAGCGCCCGGACTGCCGCGGCAGACAGCGCCGGCACGCTCGAAACACCAGACAGAACAGACAGGCCGGCCCGCCGCGCTTCCACGTCCAATTCCGCGATTCCCGCGGTAAATGTCGCGTCGTCCGATAGGTCGAAGTAATGAGCACCCGCCGCCAGCGCAATGCGCGGCAAGGAATAGGCGCCCTTGCCGCCATAGGCCTGAAACGGGCCGGCAGCGTCGATCACGACGAACGGCCTCTTGGCGCAAAGTCGTTCAGTCACATCCTCTGCGTCGAGGTCCAGTTCGATCCAGCTGCAGCCGATGCGCTTTGCTGTCTTCTGCAGGGCCTGGGAATTGCGCCCCGCGACGACCACGTTCGGAACACCATCACGGACCAGCCCCTCGGCCAGCCGGCTTCCGAACACTCCCGCGCCGCCGATGACGACTACAGGCTTTTCCATTCCTTCCTGCATGTCAGCGAGATTAGTCCTCGCACCTCCCGAAGCGATGCGGTCAGGTGCCGCTGCCCGGACGGGTGCATTCGGCGGCGCTCCGAAACGCCGACTTTCGGGGAACGTCTCGCCGATCTGACTTCGCTCCCGCCTCGCTTGATCCGGGTCAAGGACATGACAGTTCCCTCACTTCAGACTGCGCGCATTCCAGCAAACAAAGGATTGTCCCAATGAGCGAGAACGAACAGAACGCGTCCCCGGAGCAAGGAAAAACCCGGACCTGGAAGGAAGAGATCGAGGTCAAGGGTGACGAGCTTGTCGCCCGCGTCAAGCAATTGGCGGCGGACAACAAGGTCAAGAAGATCCGCGTCGTGGAGCCTGACGGCGACATCGCGCTGGAGATCCCGCTGACATACGGCGCCATCGCTGGAGGAGCGGTTGTCATTGCCGCGCCCGTACTTGCCGTCGTCGGCGCGCTGGCCGCGCTGGTAGCCAAGGTGAAAGTCGAGATCATCAACGAAGAGCCCGAAGACAGCGCCGATCAGCCGGGATCCTGAACGGGTCTCCGCCGCAACATCGCCGTCCGGCTGCACGCGCGGTGTGGCGGCGGATGCCATCTTTCTGTTTTTGTGTTGAAGCACATCTGCGATTGTGCGTTGAGGTAAAGGTCTGCCCGTTGCCGTCCTTGCTGTTCAGGATGCCCGGCAATCACGGGCAAGGAACTCTCTGGCAAGAAGGATGACCTGAACCTCCTTTCTGGATGACACCTCGCGAGCTGAAAAATCTTTAAAACAACAGTTTGCGCCGAATGCATACCCGTCATGCCAGCCATCCTCTCCATTGGACTTTCATGCAGGAAGGCGTTACATCCGGCCCAGCAGAGGACGGAGCCGACATGAGCCCGAAAGACCTGAAAATTCCCGAACTGCGGCACCCCGAGAAGGCGCGTCGCCCGGACAACCCGCAGCCGAAAAAACCTGACTGGATCCGCGTCAAGGCTCCGACAAGTACAGGATACAAGCAGACCCGCGATATCATGCGCGAGCACAAGCTGGTCACGGTCTGTGAAGAGGCGGGCTGCCCCAACGTCGGCGAATGCTGGAGCCAGGGCCACGCCACCATGATGATCATGGGCGAGGTCTGCACGCGTGCTTGCACCTTCTGCAACATCGCCACCGGAAAGCCACCCGAGGCGCTCGACGTGTTCGAGCCGGGCCGGGTGGCCGATGCGGTCAAGAAGCTCGGGCTCAATCATGTCGTCATCACCTCGGTCGATCGCGACGATGTCGAGGACGGTGGCGCGGAGCATTTCGCCATGACAATCCGCGCGGTCCGCAAACAGTCGCCCGGAACTACGATCGAGATCCTGACACCCGATTTCTTGCGTTGCGATCCGAAGGTGCTGGAAGTTGTCGTTGACGCGAAACCGGACGTCTTCAACCACAACCTCGAAACCGTTCCGGGCCTCTACCCGGAAGTGCGCCCCGGTGCGCGCTATTTCCATTCCCTGCGACTGCTGCAGCGGGTCAAGGAACTGGACCCGACGATGTTCACCAAGTCCGGCATCATGGTTGGCCTAGGAGAGGACCGCCAGGCGGTTCTCCAGGTCATGGACGACATGCGTGCTGCCGACATCGACTTCCTCACCATCGGCCAATACCTCCAGCCCACGCCCAAGCATCACCGCGTTGATCGCTTCGTGACGCCCGAGGAATTCGCAGGATACGAGAAGGCAGCCTGGGGCAAGGGTTTCCTGATGGTCTCCGCCACGCCGCTTACGCGCTCCAGCTACCATGCGGGCGAGGACTTCGCGCGCCTGCGAGAAGCGCGTCTCAGGAAACTGAACGCCTGAGACAGATACGGTGAAGGATCGCTACGGAAACCTGCTCACCACGACTTCGCCTGACGCACGCGACGCCTATATCTCTGCCGTAGACAACTTCTTGGCGGCCGGGCCCGACACAGCCGCGGCTTTCGCGAGAGTTGTCGAACTGGATGATAGTTTCGCTCTTGGCCATGCTGGTCTTGCCCGCGCGCATCAAAGTTTCGGGTTTCGCGACAAGGCGCAGGCGGCCATCGAGGCCGCCGAGGGGCGTCTCGGTGGCGTGACCCCGCGGGAGGCCAGCCACATCGCAATGCTTGGTCTGGCCATCCGGGGGAAAGCCGAGGCGGCGCGGTTGGCCGCGATGGCACATGCCGCTGAATGGCCGTGCGACGCAATCATCACCGGGACGCTGATGGGCGTGTTCAGCCTGCTGGGATTTTCCGGCCGTCCGGGCCGCGAAATGGAAAACCTTTCATTGACTGAAAGTCTTGCGCCTCATTTTGGCGACGACTGGTGGTTCCTTGGCCAGTTGTCATTCGCGCAGTTGGAATCGGGTCTTCTCGATGCCGCTTTGCCGAACATCGACCGTGCGCTTGAGCTTCATCCGCGAAACGCCAATGCTGCCCATTACCGCGCGCATCTCTACTACGAAGTGGGCGAGACGTCGGAAGGGCTCGCATTTCTCAGCGCCTGGATGAAGGGCTATGACAGAACCGCGCTGATGCACTGCCACAATGCCTGGCATATTGCCCTCTGGGCATTGGCCAGCGGAGACGAGACCGCCATGTGGCAGGTCGTCGAACGAGATCTCCGGCCAGGGGTCTCGGTCAGCCCCTCGCTGAACATCCTGACGGACCTTGCGTCACTTTATGCGCGTGCTGAATGGGCAGGACTGGCGGTTCCGGATGGTCGCTGGGCAGAACTAAGCGCCTACGCCACACAGTCGTTTCCCACTCCGGGTGTGCAGTTCGCCGATATCCATGCGGCCTTGGCCCATGCCATGGCAGGAGATGGAGAAGCGCTGATGAAGGTCATGCGCGATGCCGCGGGACCGGCTGCCGACATCGTTCGACCGACTGCCGAGGCGTTCGGTGCCATGGCCCGTGCCGACTGGCGCTCTGCGCTGAACCTGCTCACCCCGGTTATGGCGCAACATGCCCGGTTTGGCGGAAGCCGAGCGCAGCGTGACCTCATCGAATATGCCATGGCGATTGCTCTGCTCAGATTGGGCAAGGGTGACGAAGCCGCCAGATTGCTGGCGATGCATCGACCGCGCACAGACTACCGCTCCGGGCTCCCGGACTTGCCGGAACTGTCCGCGGCCTGAAAATCTGGAACCGTTTTCTGCGAAAGTCTCGGGCCGAAAGAGCTTGAATCACTCGACTGCGGGTACCGCTTTCACATAGACCGCGATCGCAGCCCGGTCCTCCGCGGACAGTTTGGACATATTGGCGACGACCTCGGTCATCTCGCCTCCCGCGCTGTCGAACTCAGGCGTGAACCCGGTTTCAAGATAATACGCAATGTCTTCGGCGGCCCAGTCGAGCTTGCCCGGAGCGATCCCGGGAATGTTGCCCTTGCCAGACGGGTTGGGCGCACCGGCCATCCAGCGCGACGTGTCGAGTCCACCAAGCGCGTTACGCGGCGTATGGCATTCCGCGCAATGCCCCAGCGCTTCGACCAGATAACGCCCGCGCTCCAGTTGTGGATCGCTCGCATCAGTCAGAACCCAGTCCTCGTTCAGGAACAGCATCTTCCAGCCGCCGAGCGTCAGTCTGATATTGAACGGAAACCCCAGTTCGTGCGCTTCGTTTGCGCGATCTTCGGCCGGAAGCGTCTGGAGGAACGCCCAGAGATCGGCAACGTCCTGGTCGGTCATCTTGGCATAAGTCGCGTAGGGGAACGACGGATAGTAGTGCTCTCCTTCAGGCGAAGTGCCTTCCAGCAAAGCGGACGCGAATTGATCCAGAGTCCATCCCCCGATGCCGTGTGTGGCGTCCGGCGAGATGTTCGGTGCGACGAACGTTCCGAACTGTGTCACGAACCGGCGTCCGCCGGGAAGAGCGAGAGCGTCTTCGCTCCCCTCAGCCTTATGGCAAGATGCACAACCGCCGGCCCAGAATACCGTCTCCCCACGGCTTGAATCTGCCTCCAGCGACGCGAAGCGCGCCGTATCGACGGTCTTTGGGCGAGTCAGCAAAAGACCTGCGGCAACAACCGCAAGCCCCACGACGGCAAGTGCTGTGAGAAACTTTTTCATGTCTAAGGATACGCGGGGCCCGAAGGCCCCGCGACGTCATCAGTTGTTCGACTGGCGATAGTCCTTGTGGCATGCGGCGCAGGCACCACCTACCGGACCCAGCGCCGGTCCAAGAGCTTCCTGTCCGTTGCCGGCAACGGCAGCCAGGGCTGCAGCGCCCTCGCGGAGTTGCCCCGCGATCTCGCCCGCTTTGGATCCGGCCTCCCAGATTGCGGGAAGGGCGCGGGTTTCCTCGCCAAGTTCCGCGTTGGAGGTGCCGGGAGCCCAGTAGCTCATCCCGCTCATGTTCGCGAGAGCCACGAGATTGTTCGCCGCGGCCGATGCGGCATCTGCGCTGTATTCGGTCTCGCCCTTCGCCATGGCACCGAGAATTCCAAGGTTGTGGGCATAGAGCTGCATATGCGCCTTGCGCGCCTTGACAGCCGGATTTCCGCCGTGGCTGCCTGCAAAGGCAAAGCTCGCTGTGGCGGCGATGATGACAGATGCAATGATGGTGCGCTTAAAGGTCATTGGGTTCTCCCAGAAATGTGACTCGCATTAGGAAAAATAGTTTACGCTAGGCAAAAGGAAACTATGCGAATATGCGGAACCCATGAGTACGAGTGCACAGACGAACTGGGATGATTTACGCTTCGTGTTGGCAGTTGCGGACGAAGGGTCCGTCGCCAGCGCAGGGCGGACCTTGGGTGTAAATCATGCCACCGTGCTTCGCCGGATCGCGGCCTTCGAAACGCGCCATGGCCTGAAAGTCTTTGAAAAGACCCCGACAGGTTACCGTGTATCGGCCGACCGCCGCAGTCTGATCGAGGCATTGCGCGAAGCGGGAGAAGCATTCGGTCAGGTCGAGCGACTGATCGAAGCCGAGCGCCCGAACCTGTCATCCAGCATTCGGATCACATCGACTGATGCGTTCTGCCACTTCATACTCGGCCCCATAATTTCAGGGTTGCCGAGAGAAATATCAAGCAATATCAGTATTCTGTCGAGCAATATTCACCTAGACTTCGACAGGCTTCAGGCTGATATCACCGTGCGCCCGGCGCGCAAACTTCCCGACGAGCTGTCGGGTATTCACGCCGCGAATTTCCGGTTCGGGATCTTCAGCACCGGGGACTGCGATGGCTCGTGGCTTGGACTCGAAGGCGCGATCGCTCGAAGCAGTGCAGGAGAGTGGATGCGCAGCAAGGCGCACGGGGCACGGGCCCCCGTATCTTCTGACAGCTTCATCATGTTGGCCTCTCTCGCGGCCGAGGGTCGCGGTCGGGCCATCCTTCCGATGTTCGTGGGCAATGCGTGGCCGCAACTCGAACTGATCGAAATCCCTGAGGATGTGCCCGCTCTGCCGATCTGGGTCGCCAGCCATGTGGATCTTTTGGATTCCGGGCGGTTGCGGCGCGCGCGCAGTTACCTTGCTGAACGCCTATCCGAAGTCGAACCTACGCTGATGGGCTGAGTGCTCCCTAGAACCGAAACCCAAGTGAGAGGCCCAAGACGGGGTCTGTATCCGGGGCGTTTGCTACGCCACCTTGCAGGAAGCTGCCGTCCTCCAGCGTGTAGGCGGCGCTGATACCCAACCGTGCCAGTGGCTTATCTGTCCGTCGCCCGTCCTGCGCGAGGATGCCGGACAGGCCTACGCTGAAGCTGTCGGTCACCGCATAGTCCAAGAACACCTCCGAACGGGTTCGCTGTCTTTCTGAACCATAGGTCACGCTGATGCCTGTGGTGGTGCGCCCCCGCGTCAGTGCAGAGCCAAGCCTGAGAACGTCCTCGCCGTCCTGGGTTTCACCGCCGCCGAAAACCGAAAGATCGCCTGGGTCATAGCCGTGGCCCGCCGCTGTCAGCAGCGATACGGGAGGGATCACGGGATAGCGAAAGCCCGTCGGGTTGTCCGTGCTGCCCGAGATATTGTCCTGGGGCGCCAGTCTCGCAGCCAGAGTGGCCGAACCGCCCAGTTCGAATTCCATTTCGGGGCCGGGCGACTCGGCCAGATCCGGAATCGCCTGAGCCTGCGCCTGAAGCGTCAGAAGGAAAACAGCAAGTGAAACGGAAAGGGTGCGCAAGGGTCCCGTCCTGTCCTTTGCCCACCCGCTTGGACATTGCGACAGAACAGCGAAACGAGCCAGAGGCAGTGCGCCGGAACGCGACCCGGTTGTGGCAGTTCAGCCTCAGTGGCAAGGGTTCGCCGATCAGCTTTCCTCTAGGAACCGAACCTTGCCGATGTAGGGAAGATTTCTGTTCCTCTGCGCGAAATCGATCCCGTAACCTACCACGAATTCGTCAGGAATTTCGAAACCGGTCCACGTGGCGCGAATTTCCGTCTCGCGCCGGGACGGCTTGTCCAGCAGTGCAATCGTCTCCAGCTTGCGGGGATTCCGCGATTTCAAAAGCTGCAGAACGTGGCTCAGCGTAAACCCTGTATCAACGATATCTTCCACGACAAGAACGTCTCGGCCGCCGATCTCGCCCCGAAGGTCCTTCAGAATCCGAACCTCCCGGCTTGATTCCATGCTGTCGCCGTAAGAAGACGCCTCGAGGAAATCGACCTCGACGTTCATGTCAAGTTCGCGCACAAGGTCCGCGATGAAGACGAAAGAGCCCCTCAGCAGTCCGACGACGACCAGCTTGTCGGTGCCCGCGTAGGCCTTCTTGATCTCGGCGGCCAACGCCTCGATCCGCGCGGCGATTGCCTTGGCGGAGATCATCTCGTCGATCACATATGGCTGCGTCACGATCACGCTCCCCCTTGACCCTTGCGTCCCGTCCTTACACCTAAGGGCATCGACAGCACCAGTCCCGAGAGCGCATGCCGACGCATTCCGAGACGCGCCGCCTCCCTTACACGGCGCAACAGATGTATGACCTCGTGGCCGACGTGGCGCGATACCCCGAGTTCCTGCCCTGGACGGCAGCGGCTCGGATCCGCGAGACGCGGGACGAGGGCGATCATGTCGTGATGCTGGCTGACCTCGTCATTTCGTTCAAGGTGTTCAGAGAGCGGTTCGGCAGCCGCGTGACGCTCTGGCCCGAGGCGCGAAAAATCGACACCGAATACCTGGACGGGCCCTTCAAGTACATGATTTCCAACTGGTCTTTTGCCCAGGTCGAGGATGGTTGCGACGTCTCGTTCCACGTCGATTTCGAGTTCCGGAACCGCGTACTGCAGGCCACTGCGACGGTGTTCTTCAACGAAGCGATGCAGCGCGTCGTGCGTGCATTCGAGCGCCGCGCGGCAGATCTCTACGGATAGCGACGCCCCTGCAAACCGGCGAATCGCGCGTGGTTCGGGCAAGGCCAATTCCGCGATGCCCGTCTTCAAGCGAAAGGGAGCGTCAGCCATCGGTCGGCGAAGCGTCGGCAAAACGTATGGCAAGCGTTCTTCGCATCCGCTGATAACATTCTTCCCGAAGTCCGAGAGCTTGATCAGGGGAACGGCTCCAGGCGTACTCCTGTCCGTGGAAGAATCATTCATCTTTCGCCATGCTTCGGCTGTGATTCCAAAACCCAAAGATGGATGACTTAATATGCATATCATTGAATTCGCTCTGGGAGCGGTCGCAGTCTCGGCCTTGGCGGGCTGCGTCGAGGATACCGGTTCGTCGAGCCAATCGGGCCTGCCGCTTGTCGGAAGCTCGACGGACGTGACAGCTTTTGAGGGCGCCCGGGCAGGACAGGCCGATGGAGGCTTGCGTGCTCTTGGCTACGAGGTGGTCCGCACAGAAGGGCTGACCAGTTACTGGTTCAACCGCTCGACCGGCGCCTGTGCCCGGATCAGCACTTGGGACGGCCGGTTTTCCGACGTGACGATGTTGCCCTCGGAGGATTGCTGAGGCGCTCTGCGCCTGTGCCGGGCTGCACTTTCTGCCGCTCGGCGCAACTCTGGGAATGAAACGATCGCCTAGCGGTTCCCGTCGCGCGTGAACCGGCCGGCTTCCGCCGCCGCCGCTTTCAGCGCGCGGCTCTTGTTCACCGTTTCCTGCCATTCGGCTTCCGGGTCGCTGTCCCAGACAACGCCGCCGCCGGCCTGGATGTAAAGCTGTTCGTCCTTCAGCACGGCCGTGCGCAGCGCGATGCACATGTCCATGTCGCCGCCTGCCGAGAAGTACCCCACGCCGCCGCCATAGACGCCGCGCTTTTCCGGCTCCAGTTCGTCGATGATCTCCATCGCGCGCACCTTGGGTGCGCCCGAGACGGTGCCCGCAGGCAGGCCCGCAAGAAGCGCCGAGAGCGCGTCGTGTTCCTCCGACAACTCGCCCACGACGTTCGAGACGATATGCATGACGTGGCTGTAGCGTTCGATGATGAACTCTTCAGTCGGATGCACCGTGCCGATCTTCGCCACCCGGCCCACATCGTTCCGGCCGAGGTCGAGCAGCATCAGGTGCTCGGCCAGTTCCTTTTCATCCGACAGAAGATCCGCCTCGTAGGCGCGGTCCTGTTCCGGGGTTGCGCCGCGCGGACGCGTTCCAGCGATGGGACGGATCGTGACCTCGCCGCCGAAGACGCGAACGAGGATTTCGGGCGAAGCCCCGATCACCTGGAAGCCCCCGAAATCGAAATGGAACATGAAAGGCGACGGGTTCGTTCGGCGCAGCGCCCGGTAAAGCGAGAACGGGGGCAGCTTGAAGTCCTGCCGCCAGCGCTGCGAAGGCACCACCTGGAAGATGTCGCCGGCGGCGATGTACTCGCGCGCTTTCTCGACCGCCGCCTTGTAGTCGTCCTTGGCGAAGTTCGAAACCGGCTCGGCCACCTCCAGCGCTTCGCCAAACCCGTGTCCGACATTCGGCAGTGGCCGGTCGAGGTCGCGCACGGCGTCCATCACTCGTTCCGCGGCCTGGGCATAGGCCGCCTTGGCCGTCAGGCCCGACGAGACCCAGGCGGGCGAGACCACGATCACTTCGCCCTTCACCCCGTCCAGAACGGCCACCACCGAAGGGCGCAGCAGAACCGCGTCGGGCAGGCCGATGGGATCGGGATTGATGTCGGGCAGGCGTTCGACCAGCCGGATCATGTCATAGCCAAGATAGCCGAAGAGCCCGGCAGACGCAGCGGGCAGGCTCTCGGGGAGGTCGATTCGGCTTTCCTCGATCAGGGCGCGAAGCGACGTCAACGGGTCTGCCGTCTCGTCCTCGAACGCGTTCCTGTCATAACGGGCCTGCCGGTTGATCCGCGCGCCGGTGCCATGGCACTCCCAAATGATGTCGGGCTTCATGCCGATGATAGAGTAACGCCCGCGTACCTCGCCGCCCGTGACGCTCTCCAGCATGAAGGCATCTGCCTGCGCGCCCGAGAGCTTCAGCATCAGCGACACCGGCGTGTCGAGATCGGCCGCAAGCCGCGTAAAGACCAGCTGGTTGCGGCCGGCGTCGTACCCCTCGGCAAAGGCTTCGTATGAAGGTTCGAGAGCCATATCAGGGCAACTGCGCGTTGACGGCGTTGATCGCGGCCTGGTTCAGTTCGACTGGTGTCTCATCCAGCAGCGACTGGGTGTAGGCCTGGATCAGCGCCGTCGACATCTCGACCGCGGTCTGGCCGGCGAACTGGCCGCGCACGGCCTCCGCCTCGGGTGTCGTCGGATCCGGTGCGTTTACGGCGTCAAGACGCACAAGCCAGGCAAAGCCATCGGCGGACAAGACCCGCACTTCGTTCGGCTCCATTTCGAAGACCGCAGAGATGAAATCCGGCGGGGTCCTGTCGAGGAAGGTGTCGCGGGTCAGCCCGCGGTCCGTTTCCAGCGAAAGCCGCAGCGCCGCCATCTCGCGGCCGTTGCGAATGTCCTGCGCCAGAGCCTCGGCGCGGGCAGCGAGCGCCTTGCCGGTCTCTGCCCGTTCCCATGCGGTCGTGACCTCCTCGCGCACCTCGTCCAACGGGATGGGGGCGGGCTCGGCGATCTCGGTGACGCTCAGCGCGAAGATCCCGCCGTCGTCCAGTTCGATCACCACCGGGAAGTCGCCGGGCTGAGCGGCGCCGGCGGCGTTGCGGAACGCGTCATAGGCCGCGATACCGTCGAAGCTGTCGACGTTCCACTCGATGGTGTCGGCCTGCATGTCGGTCCGCTCGGCAAGAAGGTCCATGTCGGCGCCTCCGGCCAGCAGGTCTTCGATCTGCGGAATCGTCTCGGCGATGATGCGCCGCGCGCGATCGGCGGCGGCTTCGGCGGCCAGTTCTTCCCTGGCTTCTTCGAAAGGAGTTTCCTGCGCGGCCAGAATTCCGTTCATCCGGTACAGCGCGGGTCCGAGATTCGAGGGCAGGGGGCCGACGACTGCCGGTTCGTTTAGCGCGAAGATGTCCGCGGCGGCCTCGCCCAGATCGGCAGCCGACACGTCGCCCAGATCGACATCGGCCAGCGTCAGACCCCGCTCGGCGACCAGCGCATCGAATTCGGCCTCGCCGGCATCGATGCGCGCCTTGGCGGCCACCGCATCAGCCTCGCTGGTGAAGACCAGCCGCTCGACAAGCCGGCGTTCCGGCTGAACGAATTCGTCGATGCGTCCATCGTAGAGCGCGCGCACCTGCGCCTCGTCCACCTCGATCTGGTCCACGATCATGTCCGGTGACAGCCATGCGTAACGCACGGTCTTGGTCTCGGGGCGGGTGAATTCGGCGATATTCGCCTCGTGGAAGGCGGCAAGATCGGCGTCGGTCGGCTCCGGCAGCGCCTCGGTCATGTCGACCTCGGTCAGCCGCGCCCAGGTCACGTCCCGTGTCTCGCGCACGTAGTTGAAGAGCGTATCCACGAAGACCTCCGGGGTGCGGACGCCGGACCCCACGGCGCTGCGCAGCAGGCCGCTGGAAATATCGCTGCGCACGCGGTCCTCGAACTCGGGCACGTCGATGCCGTTCTGCTCCAGCGACAGCTCATAAATCTGGCGGTCAAAGGTGCCGCCCGCGCCCTGGAATGCGGGCGAGGACAGGATTTCCTCGCTGACGGCTGCATCGCCGGCCGAAATGCCAAGGCGGTTCATCTCGTTTTCAAGCGCCGCTCCGGAGACAAGCTGGGACAGCGCGGTTCTGTCCAGGCCCATCAGCCGGGCCTGCTGGAACGTCAGTTGCTGGCCGGTGGCACGCTGGAAATTCCGTACCTGGGCCTCGACGGCGCGGGCGTATTCGTTCACGTCGACCTCGGCATCGCCGACCGTGGCGACCGTGCGGACCGAGCCGCCGAAATTCGTCGCGCCAAAGCCCGCAAGCCCCACGATCAGAAGCAGGATGATTACCCAGAGCGCCGCGTTTCCAGCCTTATTCTTCGCCATGTATCAAAGCCCGTTCTTCAAAGGTCGGGACTTCCTACGCGAGCCACGGAAGCAGGGCAAGGGGCAGGCGTCAGCGGCGGATCGCGGCGGCCTGACGGTCCAGTTCGCGGGTCAGTTCGCGGGGCGCGTGGCGGGCGGCGTCGAGCGCGGTTTCAGCATCCTCGCCAGCGACGGAGCCAGCCGCGATGCGCCGGAGCGAATAGGTCGGGACCGCCACCGTCCCACGCAGCATTTCGCGGGTCAGCGCAAGAACCGCGAGATAGACAGGATAGGCCCCGAGAACGCCGGGACCGGAGACCGCCTCGCCCTCTGCGATCCGCTGGCAGAGCGCGGCGTCGGGCGAGAGATAACTGCGGCAGATCATCGGTCGCGCGTCATAGGCGCGGCATGTGCGGCGGTCGGGATCGAGCGCCGGGCAGGCGGCAGGATGCCATGCGCGCCCGTCCGGTTGGCCGCTCACCGGCGCAAGGGCGGCCTGCATCGCCCTGGCCTCGGCCCCGGTCATGGTGCCGCCATCCTCGCCCGTCAGGATGCAGCAGAAGGCGCAGCCCTCGGCGCAGGCCGCCGAGGCGGCAGGCCCTTCGGAATCGGCCATTTGCCCCGCGATCACCGCCAGACCGGCCTGCTGGGCGGCTTCCCCGTCCCGCAGGCGCCGCAGGGCCTCGCGCAGCGGCATGCCATGCGCGGCGGCCGTGTCGATCCAGGCGACAAGCGTCCGGCGCGCCGTGTCGCGCAGCGCCGGCGGCAGGCCAGAGGCGCGGGCGGCCAGTGCCCGAGCGCGCAGCCCCGCCATGTCCTTCGGCGCGCTCATGCGCGTTCGGGTGTCATGGCGGCCAGCCGTCTGGCGAGTTCGGCGATCTGAGACCGGTCGATATTTGCAAATGCGATGCGCAGCCCCTTGGCGCAAATCGGGTCGCCTTCGGGGGCGAACATCGTCGCCGGCAGGGCCAGCACGCCCGCTTCCTGAACCAGCCTCCGCGCGACCGTGTCCGAAGGGGCATCGAACGGATGGCTGACAAAGGCGAAATAGGCGCCCAGTCCCAGAATGTCCCATCCGGCCAGCGGACCGATATGGTCTTCGACCGCCGCGCGCCTGTCGAGGATCTCGGCGCGCTCGCCCGCCACCCACTGGCTCAGGTTCCGCATTCCCCAAAGCGCCGCCTTCTGACCCAGCATATTTGCGCAGATGATGGCGGTGTCCTGAAATTTCTCCATCTCTCTCAGCAGCTTGGAGGACGCAATTGCTGCACCGACACGATGCCCGGTCAGGCGGTAGGTCTTGGAGAACGAATAGAGCGAGATCACGGTATCGTCCCAGTCGGGATCGGCGATCAGGTCGTGCGGCGCGCCCGGACGGCTGTGGAAATCGCGGTAGGTTTCATCGACGACGAGGGCGATGCCCCTGGCGCGGGCCAGGTCGCGGAACGCGGCAAGGGTCTCCGGCGGATATTCCGCGCCTGTGGGATTGTTCGGCGTGACAAGAACGATGGCGCGCGTGCGGTCCGTGATCAACGCCTCTGCGTCGCCAGCATGGGGGATCATGGCCGTATCGCAGGGCAGAGCAACGGTGCGCACGCCCGTCATGTCCAGCCACATTTTATGGTTGAAATACCATGGGGTTGGAAGGATGACTTCATCCCCGTGTCCGGCCAGAGTCGCCATCACCGCGACAAAGGCCTGGTTGCAGCCTGCAGTGATCGCCACCTGTCCCGGGGCGACATGGCCGCCGTAGTGGGCCGACCAGTTCGCCGCGACTTCGGCACGGAGATCGTCCATGCCCAGAACCGACCCGTAGAGATGCGATTCTGCGTCGTTCAACGCGGCTTCCGCGATGGCTCTCCGAAGGGTTTCGGGCGGAGGATCGACCGGCGCGGCCTGGCTGACGTTCAGAAGGGGGCGTTCCGGCGGGAATGTCACGCCGTCAAGCCAGCGCTTCGCCTCCGGGATCGGCGGCGCGTCGGTCGCCAGCATGACCGGGTTCAGGCGCAAGCGTCACTCCTTGCCGCGATAGGGCTCGACATATTGCAGCGCCATGTCCCACGGAAAGAAGATCCACGTGTCCTGGCTTACGCCGGTGATGAACGTGTCCACCATCGGCTCGCCCTGCGGCTTGGCATAAACCGTCGCGAAATGTGCCTTCGGATAAAGTCTGCGCACGACTTCCAGCGTCTTTCCGGTGTCGACGAGGTCGTCGACGATCAATATGCCGGTGCCGTCGCCCATCATGTCCTTGTCCGGGCTTTTCAGAACCACGGCATCCATTTGCGACTGGTGGTCGTAGCTTTTCACGCTGATGGTATCGACGGTGCGGATGTCCAGTTCGCGGGCGACAATCATCGCGGGTGCCATGCCGCCGCGAGTGATCGCGACGACGGCCTTCCAGGTGCCGTTGTCCGGGCCGCGCCCGTCCAGACGCCATGCCAGCGCACGTGCATCGCGGTGAATCTGGTCCCAGCTGACGTGAAAGCCTTTCTCGTGGGGCAGGCGGTCGGTCATGACCTTACTCCTTCTTGTCGTAGGTCATGTCCGGCGCATCCAGCGCCTTCATGCCCACCACATGGTAGCCCGAGTCGACATGGTGAACCTCGCCCGTCACGCCGCGCGAGAGATCCGAGAGAAGGTACATCGCCGCACCGCCCACGTCCTCGATCGAGACGTTCCGGCGCATCGGCGAGTTGTACTCGTTCCACTTCAGAATATAGCGGAAGTCTCCGATGCCGCTTGCGGCCAGCGTCTTGATCGTGCCCGCGCTGATCGCGTTGCAGCGGATGCCGTCACGGCCCAGATCCTCGGCGATATAGCGCACCGAGCATTCCAGCGCCGCCTTGCACAGCCCCATCACGTTGTAATGCGGCATGACCTTCTCGGCGCCGTAATAGGTCAGCGTCAGAAGCGATCCGCCATCGGGCATGATCTCTGCGGCGCGGCGCGCGACCTCGGTGAAGGAGAAGACGGAAATATCCATCGACATCAGGAAGTTGTCGCGGGTCGTGTCCACGTACCGTCCGCGCAGCTGGTTCTTGTCCGAGAACCCGATCGCGTGAACGACGAAGTCGATCTTGCCCCAGCGGTCCTTCAGCGCCGCGAACAGCGCGTCCATGCTGTCGGTATCGCTGACGTCACACGGGATCACGAAATCCGATCCCAGTTGTTCGGCCAGCGGTGCGACCCGCTTCAGAAGTGCTTCGCCCTGGTAGGAAAAGGCAAGTTCCGCGCCCTGTTCGGCAACGGCCTTCGCGATGCCCCATGCGATCGATTTGTCATTGGCAAGTCCCATGATCAGGCCGCGCTTGCCCGCCATCAATCCCCCGGTCATTTTCTTGTTCCTCGACCCGTTTACCGTGGGCCGGGTCTATGCCATCACGGCACCACCATCAAGTGCAGGAGACCAGTCGATGAGCGCCCGCAGCGGGAAATTCGCAGGAGACGACCCTTTCGCCATCGTCCGCAGTTGGCTGGCCGAGGCGGAAACGTCCGAGATCAACGACCCCAACGCGATCGCGCTGGCATCGGTCGATCCCGACGGTTTGCCCAACGTGCGCATGGTGCTTCTGAAGGAAATCGAGGACGACGCCTTCGTTTTCTACACCAACTATGAAAGCGCCAAGGGGCGGGAGATCATCGCCAGTGGAAAGGCCGCTTTCGTTATGCACTGGAAGTCGCTGCGCCGTCAGGTTCGGGTGCGCGGGCATGTCACGAAAGAGGACGGACCGCAGGCGGATGCCTATTATGCGTCGCGCCCCCTGGAAAGCCGGATCGGCGCATGGGCCTCGGAACAGTCTCGTCCGCTTGCCTCGCGCGAGGCATTGATGGCAAAGGCGGCGAAACTTGGCCTGACCCATGGAACCTCGCCGAAACGGCCGCCGTTCTGGGGCGGATTCCGTATCAGCCCCGTGGAAATCGAGTTCTGGGCGGATGGGGCGTTTAGGCTACACGACCGATTCCGGTGGACCAGAAACGGCCCGCTGGACCCCTGGACGGTCCAGCGTCTAAACCCGTGATGAGCACACGCTTTAAAATTGTGATTTTTTCAATCTTTAACCTTGCATTTCCGGGGGCCGATAAAGCACACTCGGTATAAAGGGCGAAAGACCCGAGGGATGAATTTGTCTATGTCAGACACGGAAAAAGACGGGGTGCATGTCACGGGTGTCGTGAAGTGGTTCGACCCGACCAAGGGCTTCGGCTTCGTTGTTGCCGATACAGGTGGTCCGGACATTCTTTTGCATGCCAATGTCCTGCGCAATTTCGGTCAGTCCTCTATCGCGGACTCGGCCGGGATCGAGATTATCGTTCAGGAAACCGCGCGCGGGATCCAGGCGGTGGAAGTCCTCCACATCGAGCCCCCGGCGACCGGCGTCGGCGCAGCGATGATGTCCGACGAGAACAGCGAAATCACCGAACCCGTCGATATGTCCCTGCCGTTGGAGCCGGCACGCGTCAAATGGTTCGACAAAGCCAAGGGTTTTGGCTTCGCGAATGTCTTTGGCAGACCCGAAGATGTCTTTCTTCACATTGAAGTCCTTCGCAGGTCCGGGCTTGCCGATCTGCAGCCCGGCGAAGCTGTCTCCTTGAGGGTCGTCGAAGGCAAGCGCGGCAGGATGGCCATGCAGGTCACAAGCTGGGAAGCGGCGCTCAAGGATCACCATTGATCCGATGTGTTGCAACGCTTTGCGCATGCGCTGCGTACGCGTTGCCTGCGCTTGCGGAATGTGATGCCGGACGTGTCGATCTGAAGGGCGACTGGGGCGCCGCGCGATTCTCCGTCGAGGTTGCCGACGATCCCCGTGAGCGGTCTCAGGGTCTCATGAATCGCGAAGTCATGCCGCGCAGCGCCGGAATGCTGTTCGTCTACGAACGGCCGCAGCGCGCGGTGTTCTGGATGAAGAACACGCTGATCCCGCTCGACATGATCTTCATGGACTCCGCGGGAACCGTGACACGCATACACGAGAACGCCATACCGCTGGACCTGACAGGAATCGATGGCGGAGAAAACGTTCAGTTCGTGCTCGAAATCAATGGCGGCCTGGCAGGGCGGTTGGGGATCGTCGAAGGAAGTGTATTGCGCCATCCGGCGATCGGGCCGGATGCCGCCTGGCCCTGCGACTGACGCGGAACGCCGCAAAAAGATTCTCGTCTTTGTGGTCAAAGGAATTTGCGTCCCGGCGAAAATCCGATTAACAGCGCAGAGAGTCGGGGCGTGGCGCAGTCTGGTAGCGCACCTGTTTTGGGTACAGGGGGTCGTGAGTTCGAATCTCGCCGCCCCGACCACCACCACAACAACTACATCTAGTGTGCTCTCTTCGGGGAAAGCCGCTAGCTGTGGTATATGTGTTGCCTGAATTTGTGGCACGCGCGCATTTCTCCGGGTGGACGCTAATTTCAGGAATGATCGGAAAAAGGACCGCTTTCGCGACGGGTGTGTTCATGTCGGGTGTCGGTATCTTCTTCTAACCTACCAACCCGAAAAGGGTTTTTGCGATGATGACGTCTGGGGCATCCGGCACCGTTTCGGAGACGTAAATCCCACGAAGAATCGGACCGCTCAAGCGAGGGTCGGGGTCAACTCAAAAAAGTGACGATTTTGTGAAAAAGGTCGTTGACGAGTCGCTCCGGTTTGCAGCAGTTTGTGTGAGCCGGTCGGGAGGCCACAAGATGTAGTGGTTCCGGCAGGGGACAGATGATCACCGAATTCTCGCCCTCGTTCGAGGGCCGAGGTGCCGCCGCGAAACTCGTTTCCGGCGAAGTGGTTATTATTGTCCCAAGCCATCCGACCGGCGCGACCAGGCAATGGCATCGCACTCAGAGGCGAGCCGAATACAAGACCGGATGCGGGGCACGGAAAAACATGAAGATCGAACGTTCGTTCACCAAAGCAGGTAAAGACGCGTACGCGGAGCTGGAATTCACCACGACATCGTCGGAGATCCGGAATCCCGATGGTACGGTCGTGTTCAAGCTCGATGATGTCGAGATTCCGGCGGGCTGGAGCCAGGTGGCTTCGGATGTCATCGCTCAGAAATATTTCCGCAAGGCTGGCGTTCCTGCACGTCTGAAGAAACTGCGTGAAAAAGGCGTTCCCGAGTTCCTGTGGCGTTCCGTGCCCGACGACAAGGCCCTGGCCGAACTGCCTGAAGACGAGCGCTTCATCGGCGAGACATCGGCCCGTCAGGTGTTCGATCGTCTGGCCGGAGCTTGGGCCTACTGGGGCTGGAAGGGCGGCTACTTCACCAAGGAGTCGGACGCGCGCGCCTATTTCGACGAGATGCGCTACATGCTGGCCACCCAGCGCGCGGCGCCGAACAGCCCGCAGTGGTTCAACACGGGTCTTCACTGGGCCTACGGCATCGATGGCCCCAGCCAGGGCCATTACTATGTGGACTTCAAGACCGGCCAGCTGACCAAGTCGGATTCGGCCTACGAGCATCCGCAACCGCATGCGTGCTTCATCCAGTCCTGCGCCGACGACCTCGTGAACGAAGGCGGCATCATGGACCTCTGGGTCCGGGAAGCGCGGCTCTTCAAGTACGGCTCGGGCACGGGCACAAACTTCAGCCACCTGCGCGGCGAGGGCGAGAAACTCTCGGGCGGCGGCAAATCGTCGGGCCTGATGGGCTTCCTCAAGATCGGTGACCGCGCAGCGGGCGCGATCAAGTCGGGCGGCACCACGCGCCGCGCGGCCAAGATGGTGATCGTCGATGCCGACCACCCGGATATTGAGGATTTCATCAACTGGAAGGTCATCGAAGAGCAGAAGGTGGCCTCGATCGTCGCCGGCTCCAAGATGCACGAGCGCGAACTGAACGGTATCTTCGCCGCGATCCGCGACTTCGACGGCTCGGAAGAGGGCGCTTACGACCCGGCAGCGAATGACAGCCTGAAGGCTGCGATCAAGTCGGCCAAGAAATCGGCGATTCCCGAGACCTACATCAAGCGAGTCCTCGACTATGCGCGTCAGGGCTACACCTCGATCGAATTCCCGACCTACAACACCGATTGGGACAGCGAAGCCTACTCGTCCGTCTCGGGCCAGAACTCGAACAACTCGATCCGAGTGACCGACGCCTTCCTGCAGGCGGTCCGTGACGATGCCGACTGGGAACTCTTGCGCCGCAAGGACGGCAAGGTGTCGAAGACGATCAAGGCCCGCGATCTCTGGGAACAGGTCGGCCACGCCGCCTGGGCCTGCGCCGATCCCGGCATCCAGTACCACGACACCGTCAACGCCTGGCACACCTGCCCTGAAGACGGCCCGATCCGCGGCTCGAATCCGTGCTCGGAATACATGTTCCTGGACGACACGGCCTGTAACCTGGCGTCGATGAACCTGCTGACCTTCTACAAGGACGGCGAGTTCCAGGCTGACGACTACATGCATGCCACGCGTCTCTGGACGCTGACGCTGGAAATCTCGGTGACCATGGCGCAGTTCCCGTCGAAGGAAATCGCGCAGCTCAGCTACGACTTCCGCACGCTGGGTCTCGGCTACGCCAATATCGGCGGCCTTCTGATGAACATGGGCCTTGGTTACGACAGCGACGAGGGCCGGGCTCTGGCCGGCGCGCTGACCGCGATCATGACCGGCGTGGCTTATGCGACCTCGGCCGAGATCGCGGGCGAGCTGGGCGCGTTCCCGGGCTACGAGCGCAACGCCCAGCACATGCTGCGCGTCATCCGCAACCACCGCCGCGCGGCCTATGGCGAGACGGATGGGTACGAGGCGATGAACGTGAACCCGGTGGCGCTTGACCGCGCCAACTGCCCGGACCAGCGTTTGGTGCAACTGGCCGCCGAAGCCTGGGACGAGGCGCTCAGCCTTGGCGAGAAGAACGGCTACCGCAACGCGCAGGCCACCGTGATCGCGCCGACCGGCACGATCGGCCTCGTCATGGACTGCGACACCACCGGCATCGAGCCCGACTTCGCGCTGGTCAAGTTCAAGAAGCTCGCCGGCGGCGGGTACTTCAAGATCATCAACCGCTCGGTTCCCGGTGCGCTCGAGACGCTTGGCTATTCCTCGTCGCAGATCGAGGAGATCGTCTCCTATGCCGTCGGTCATGGCACCATCGGCAACGCGCCTGGGATCAACCACACCTCGCTGATCGGCCACGGCTTCGGCCCGAAGGAGATCGACAAGATCGAGGCGGCGCTGCCTTCGGCCTTCGACATCCGCTTTGTCTTCAACCAGTGGACGCTGGGCGAGGAGTTCTGCACCAAGACGCTGGGCATCCCGGCCGAAAAGTTGAACGACCCTTCCTTCGACCTGCTGCGTCACCTCGGCTACAGCCGCAAGGACATCGAAGCCGCTAATGATCACGTCTGCGGAACGATGACGCTGGAAGGGGCGCCGCACCTCAGCGAAGACCACTACCATGTCTTCGACTGCGCCAACCCCTGCGGCAAGAAGGGCAAGCGGTTCCTCTCGGTCAACAGCCACATCACCATGATGGCCGCCGCTCAGTCCTTCATCTCGGGTGCGATCTCGAAGACGATCAACATGCCGAACAATGCGACCATCGAAGACTGCAAATCGGCCTACGAGTTGTCCTGGAGCCTCGGCATCAAGGCGAACGCCCTCTACCGTGACGGCTCCAAGCTGTCGCAGCCGCTGGCCGCCGCGCTGGTGGAAGACGACGAGGAGGCCGAGGAAATCCTCGCCACGGGCTCTCCGCAAGAGAAAGCGGCAGTGCTGGCCGAGAAGATCGTCGAGAAGGTGATCGTCAAGGAAATCGTCAAGAGCCACCGCGAGAAGATGCCGGAACGCCGCCGGGGCTATACCCAGAAGGCGATCGTGGGCGGGCACAAGGTGTACCTGCGCACCGGCGAATACCAGGACGGTTCGCTGGGCGAGATCTTCATCGACATGCACAAGGAAGGCGCTGGCTTCCGGGCGATGATGAACAACTTCGCTATAGCGGTCTCGGTCGGCCTTCAGTACGGCGTGCCGCTGGAGGAGTTCGTCGACGCCTTCACCTTCACCCGGTTCGAACCGGCGGGCATGGTACAGGGCAACGACTCGATCAAGAACGCGACGTCGATCCTCGACTACATCTTCCGCGAACTGGCCGTGTCCTACCTCGACCGGACCGATCTCGCCCATGTCAAGCCGGACGGCATGACCTTCGACGAGATGGGCCGTGGCGAGGACGAGGGCAAGCGCAACTTCAAGGAAGTGCCCGAAAGCACCGGCACCTCGGCCTTCGAGGTGATCAAGAAGGTCGCCTCGGCGGGCTACACCCGTGGCCGCGTGCCTCAGGACCTCTTCGTGGTCCAGGGCGGAGCAGGGGCCACGGCGCTTTCCACGGCTGGCGATCCCTCTGCCGCGCTTCAGACGCTCGTGCCCGAGATCGGCGCGGCGGTGATGACCGAGACGACCGCGATCGCCACCGGCACGATCCAGATGGACGCGCGCCAGAAGGCCAAGATGCAGGGCTACGAAGGCGATCCTTGCGGCGACTGCGGCAACTACACGCTGGTGCGCAACGGCACCTGCATGAAGTGCAACACCTGCGGCGCGACAAGCGGGTGTAGCTGACGAGATTTGCCGGGGTTGACTTCAGCTCCGGCAAGGAACCGGGTGGGGCGGCAACGCCTCCCCACTCAAACTGGGCCGGAGGCCCGGGGTTTTACAGGAACCCCTTACCTCTGGCCTGTTGGAAGGCGCTGCCTTTCGACGTGGGGCGGGTGCGCTCGCCCTGAACGCGGATCAGGCCGCAGGCAGAAACCGGGCGGTACAACAGAGTGAGCCTGATCAGCGAAACTGGGCCCCTTCGGGGGCCCATTTTCTTTTGTCCGCACGGTTACACGCCCTCTCTCTTCCTACACAAATCCGTGAACTCACTGAAAATTATGGAGAAAATGCAAAACTGCACAATTCGATGTGCGGTTTCTGACGTTTTGCTCCCGACACCGGGTCACCATCTGCTCTGCAAGAAACAACGTATCGCCATTTCGAACGAGCCAGGTCCATGAAACGAGAAGCGCTTGCCCTTGTTGTTACCGTGCTTGCCACCCAGGCGGCTTCGGCTGGCGAGAATTTCAATGCATCGCCTTCTGGCGCGTCCGGTTCCTTGCTTGTCGCCAATCCCGGAAATGCCGCCGTTGCTATGTCGGTATTTCGGAACGACGCTGGCAAGGACGGTCAAGGGCCGGGCATGCTGCATCTCCGGAAACTCGGATTTTCCGAGATCGATACCGATGGCGACGGGCGGATCAGTTTCGAAGAGCTCTATCGCGCCGACGGCCCGTCTTTGACATTACTTCGCGGCAACTAGTCCCCAATCCCCTCCCTGGCCGCGAATGACATGGCCGCTGCTTTCCCCGGCAGCGGCCATGATTTTTGGGGTGCAGGATGATGCCCCGGAGGCCTGGCAAAAAGATTGACCTAGGTCAGACGCATAAAACATTTGCTATTTGACATCCATCAACGCCGCCATCCCGAATGAGTCCTACAAAGGGGTTATAGCGTCATTTCAGGCGCAGTCATGAAGGAGGAAGATGACCGTGAAACGTATTATCCTTGGTACCACCGCCGCTTGTTTCGCTGCCACCGCCGGCTTTGCGGCCGTAACCATTCAGGACCTCGATGTTTCGGGCGACAGCTTCGCCACGTTCGAAGAAGTGAAGAACGCCATGCCGAAAATGGACATGGTCGACTTCAAGGCCATCGACGCGAACAGTGACATGCGCCTCAGCGCCGAAGAGATCAACGATCCTGCCGCTCAGGCTCGCCTCGCAGAACACTCTATCCTGATGCACAAGGATCAGCCGATCCGCAACCTCGATACCGATGGAGACGGCTTCATTGGCTGGAACGACATGGCCCGGGTCTATCCCACCATGACTCGGGTTACCTTCCAGGGAATCGACTCGAACGGCGACAACCGCCTCAGCTATGCCGAGTATTTCTCGACGGATGCTCAGATCGCCATCGCCCAGTGCTCGGCTTCCAGTTTCCAGGATCTCGCCTCGCTGGATGCGAACGGCGACAACTTCCTGTCCATGGAAGAACTGAAGGGCGGATATCCGGGGGTCACGGCGTTCGACTTCCAGACCATCGACCTGAACCGCGACAACCGGATCAGTTCGGTCGAGTATCTGGCGCCGACGGCACAGTGCCTCGAAGGCAAGTAATCGCCGACAGTCATTGGTAACAAAGGGAGAGGGCCGCCGGGGAACCGGCGGCCCTTTTCGCATTCTAGCGGCAACTTGCGGTGACGGCGTGTTCACGCGGCCTCTCGCATTCGTGAACATATTGAAATCAAACACTTAAAATTCACAAAACTGCACAGGGCCCTGTGCGGAACGCCGGGTTTGAAGACCGGAAATCATCCCCAAATGCTCTGTCACGGACGGCGACAAACGCCGCCACTCCCTGAGACTGAACTTTGAAAACAATCAGCCCGGAAGACCGGGTTCACCGAAAGGACACTGACCATGAAAACCCTCGCGCTGGCCATCGCCACCACCGCTCTGACCGCAACCGTCGCTTCCGCCGCCGGCATCGGCGCCGTCGATCAGAACGGCGACCGCTTCGCCTCCAAGGCCGAGATCGCCGCCGTCTACACGACGCTGTCGGTCAATGATTTCCGCGATCTGGACCAGAACCGCGACAACCGCATCAGCGCCGCCGAATTCACGGCGCCGGGGGCGGCGGCCATTCTGAACAAGCACGTGGCCGGCGTGCCGGTCCGTGACGTGACGGAGATCGACACGAACGGCGACGGCTTTGCATCGCCGGCAGAACTGGCCACGGCCTATCCCGGCTTCGGCGAGATCGACTTCGACGATATCGACGCCAACAACGACGGCCGGATCAGCGCGGTCGAGCTTTATGCCCCGGTCGCCCAGGACGTTGTCAGCCGTTACGAGACCGGGTCGTCCATCCTCGTCTCTCTGAACGAGGTCGACACCGACGGATCGGGCTTCGCCTCGCTGAACGAACTGGTGGCGCAGTACCCGAACCTCTCGGCGGTGGATTTCCAGCGGCTGGATGCGAACGACGACAACCGGATTTCCTTCAGCGAACTCTATGACCTCGACGCCATAGAGGTGCTTGGCAAGAACCTCTGATCCCCGGCGGGATCAAAAGAAAAGGCCGCCCGGACGGGCGGCCTTTTTCGTTGTGCGGCGCGTGCCGTGGCGTCAGGCCATTTCCCCGCGCGAAAGCGCGGCAACGCCGGTGCGCGCCATTTCCCGCAGGCCCAGCGGCCGCATCAGATCGGCGAAGGCGTCGATCTTCTCGGGCGATCCGGTGATCTCGAAGATGAAGCTCCCCAAGGTGGAATCGACCACATTCGCACGGAAAATATCGGCCAGCCGCAGCGCCTCGACGCGCTTTTCGCCGGTGCCCACGACTTTGAACAGGCCCAGTTCGCGCTCGACCGAGGCACCCTCGACCGTCAGGTCATGCACTTCGTGCACCGGAACGATCCGGCCAAGCTGCGCCTTGATCTGCTCGATCACACTGGGCGTGCCCGTGGTCACGATGGTGATCCGGCTGACGTGACCGGTGTGATCGGTCTCGGCCACCGTCAGGCTCTCGATGTTGTAGCCGCGGCCCGAGAACAGCCCGATGACGCGCGCCAGAACACCGGCCTCGTTGTCGACAACCACGGCCAGCGTGTGACGTTCCACCGGTTCGGCATTCGGGTCGCGCAGGTCATAGGCCGAATGCTTCGAAGTGCCTTTTTTGATCTTGAGAGGGGACATGATCGCTTCTTCTTTTCCGAAATACTCTTGGGGTGAGCCGCCCTGGCGGCGAGGGGGCAAGGCCCCCTCAGACCAGGACCGCGCCGCCTTCCTTGATGGCGTTCTTGGTATCGGCGTTTTCGCCCAACAGCATCTCGTTGTGCGGCTTGCCTGACGGGATCATCGGGAAGCAGTTCTCGTGCTTCTCGACAAGGCAGTCGAACACCACGGGTCCATCGTAGTTGATCATTTCCATGATCGCATCGTCCAGATCCTTGGGGTCGTGGCAATGGATGCCCTTCGCGCCGAATGCCTCGGCCAGCTTGACGAAGTCGGGCAGGGCCTCGGACCAGGAATGCGAATAGCGCTCGCCGTGCAGAAGTTCCTGCCACTGGCGGACCATGCCAAGACGCTCGTTGTTCAGGATGAACTGCTTGACCGGCAGGCGGAACTGCACGGCCGTACCAAGTTCCTGCATGTTCATCAGCCAGCTCGCCTCGCCGGCCACGTTGATGACCAGCGCGTCGGGATGCGCCATCTGGACGCCGATCGACGCGGGGAAGCCATATCCCATGGTGCCCAGGCCGCCGCTGGTCATCCAGCGGTTGGGATCCTCGAAGCCGAGATACTGCGCAGCCCACATCTGATGCTGGCCGACCTCGGTGCAGATATAGCGGTCGGGATGGTCCTTGGTCAGCGCCTCCAGCCGCGCCAGCGCATGCTGCGGCTTGATGGTCGGTCCGTTCTGGGTGAACTTCAGGCAATCGACCTTCTTCCACTCTTCGATCTGGTCCCACCACTTGGCGACGGCCTCGGCATTCGTCTTGCGGCCGCGGGCCTTCCAGATTTTCAGCATGTCTTCCAGCACATGGCCTACGTCGCCGATGATCGGCCAGTCCACGTGGATGACCTTGTTGACCGACGACGGGTCGATATCGACATGAGCCTTGCGGCTCTTCGGGCTGAAATCCTGCACGCGGCCGGTGATCCGGTCGTCGAAGCGCGCGCCGATGTTGATCATCAGGTCGCAGCCGTGCATCGCCAGGTTGGCCTCGTACAGCCCGTGCATCCCCAGCATGCCCAGCCAGTTCTTGCCAGAGGCGGGATAGGCGCCAAGACCCATCAGTGTCGAGGTGATCGGAAAGCCCGTGGCATCGACCAGTTCGCGCAGAAGCTGGCTGGCCGCGGTGCCCGAGTTGATGACGCCCCCACCGGTATAGAAGATCGGGCGCTTCGCCGTCTCCATCGCCTTGACGAGGTCGGTGATCATCTCGACGTCGCCCTTGACCTGGGGCTGATAGCGCGATGGTTTTGCCTGCTTCGGCCCGACATAGGTGCCGCTGGCGAACTGGACGTCTTTCGGGATGTCGATCAGCACCGGGCCGGGGCGGCCAGACTTGGCGACATGGAACGCCTGGTGAATGGTGTCGGCCAGCTTGTCGGTCTCCTTCACCAGCCAGTTGTGCTTGGTGCAGGGCCGCGTGATGCCGACCGTATCGGCCTCCTGGAAGGCGTCGTTGCCGATCATGAAGGTCGGCACCTGGCCGGTCAGCACGACGATCGGGATCGAATCCATCAGAGCGTCTGTCATTCCGGTGACCGCGTTCGTCGCGCCCGGACCGGAGGTCACAAGGCAGACGCCCGGCTTGCCGGTCGAACGCGCATAGCCTTCGGCCATATGGACCGCGCCCTGTTCGTGGCGCACGAGCACGTGCTTGATCTGGTTCTGCTGGAAGATCTCGTCATAGATCGGGAGCACGGCGCCGCCGGGATACCCGAATACGACTTCGACACCCTGATCCTTCAGGGCTTCGACCACCATTTTCGCTCCAGTCATCTGCGTCTTGCTCATCGCGCCTGCTTCCTTTGTATTCCGCGCATAAAAAAAGCCCCCGGTTCTCGGGGGCGCATGGGGTACCGTTCAGGGTTTCCGCTACCGGCCCATGCGCCATGTTCCTACAAGAAGTACGATCCGGACCATCCGGGCTTCCTCCGTCAAAGTGCGGGGAGACTAGGCGGGGGTTCCAGGGGCGTCAACCGCAAAAATTGCGGAATCTTTCGTTTCGAGGGCGATTTGTGAAATTTCCTGCTGACCCTCCTGTTGATGCGTTATCACCCTGTCTCAGGGCTGTCTCTGCGCTATGCTCCACTCCATGAGGGACAGGATTCACCGCATCGGCGCCATGCCGCCGGTCCGTTTCGTATCGAGGATCAGTACGACGCAGATCGGGCTGATCGCCGCCGGCGTTGCGTTTTACACGCTTATGGCCGCGTTTCCCGCGATTGCCGCGCTGGTGGCGCTTGCGGGTCTCGTCACTGATCCGGCCAGCATCGTCGACCAGCTTCGGACAGTGACCGAGCTGATGCCCGACCAGGCGGCCGCGATCCTCCTGAACCAGGCGCAACTCGTGGCGGGCGCTCCCGACGAGGGGCTTTCGCTGACGCTCTGGCTGGGTGTCGCCTTCGCGATCTATCTTTCGACCCGGGCAACCTCGAGCCTCATTCACGGGCTCAACATGATCAACGGCAAGACCGAGGACAGAGGCGTCGTCCACTTCTGGTGCGTCGTCATCCTGCTGACCGCCGCGCTCCTCTTCGGCTCGCTTCTGCTGCTTCTCCTCATGATAGGCGTGCCGGCGGCGCTCGCCTTCCTGCGAGTGGATATCGGAACCGAGGCGCTGATCGGCTGGGTGCGTTGGGGCGTCGTGGCGGTGGTTGTCGTGGTCGGTCTGGGAGTTCTCTATCACTGGGGGCCGTCGGGGCGGCCACCGAAATGGCGGTTCCTGACACTCGGCTCGACCATCGCCACGCTTCTGTGGTTCGCGGGCTCCTACGCCTTTGCCTTCTATGTCGCCAATATCGCCCACTACAATCAGACCTTCGGAAGCCTTGGCGGGGTCATCGTTCTGCTGACCTGGCTCTGGCTGTCGGCCTATGTCGTTCTGCTGGGTGCGTTGATCGACGCGGAGATGGGAACGGGCGCCGCGAGCGCCCGAGATCAAAGCTCTCCCGTGCCCTGAAGCACGCCATGCTCCAGGGCATAGCGCGTCAGTCCGGCCGTCGAGGAAATGCCCAACTTGCGCTTGATGTTCTTCCGATGCGTTTCGACCGTGTGGATCGAGATGTTCAGGGCCTCGGCCACATCTCGGTTCGACTTGCCCTGCGCCAGTTCCAGGAGCACCGTCTGCTCGCGCGACGTCAGCGGCTCGCGCCCGTCCGAGATGCGGGGCTGGAGAGAGGCCTCGGCGCCAGTGCAGAGATACTGCTCGCCGCGCATCACCGCGTCGATCGCCGTCTTGATTTCCTCGGTCGGCACGTCCTTCAGCACATAGCCCCGCGCTCCGTGATTCAGGGCAGTCGAGATATACTCGCGGCTGTCATGCATGGTCAGGATCAGGATGCGGATATCCGGCCTTTGTTCCAGAAGCAGTTCGGTTGCCGTCAGCCCCGACATTCCGGGCATATTCAGGTCCAGCAGCACCACGTCCGGGTTCAGGCTTTCAGCCGCGGTCAGGGCCTGCCGCCCGCTCGACAGGGTTCCGACCACCTCGATATCGTCATAGGTTTCCAGAATGGCCTCGATCCCTTCGGCGACCATTGGATGATCGTCCACGATCATGACGCGCGTTCTCTGTGTCATGCGCTTTCCCTCGATGCGGTGTCGGGTCTCAACAGGTGGCTCAGAGGCACTTCGGCCTCGATCACGGTGCCCGAGGTCGAAGAAAGGATCCGCAGCGTGCCGTCAAGCTGTTCGATCCGCTCCTGCATGTTGCGCAAGCCCAGCCCGCCTGTGGTTTCGTCCAGGCGGAAGCCGTGGCCATTGTCCTGAATGCGCAGCGTCGCGCCCCGCTTGTGACCGGCGATGCGAATGGCGACGTGGGTGGCGCCGGCATGGCGCTCGATATTGGTCAGCGCCTCCTGCGCCACGCGGAAGAGCGCGATCTTGGAATCCTCGTCCAGACGGTTCCGGAAGACGACAGTCTCCAACTCAGACGTGATCCCGGTGCGCTCGCTGAACTCGTCGACCAGCGCGCGCAGGGCAGGGGCCAGCCCCAGGTCGTCCAGCGTGCCGGGGCGCAGGTCGCGGCTGATGCGGCGCACTTCCTGAATGGCGGTCGCAAGACTGTCCTGTCCCTTGCGCAGGCTTTCAGCCGCGCGCGCGTCTCCTGTCTGAAGACGGCGCTGTGCCAGGTCGAGTGCATAGCGCACGCCGACGAGGATCTGGCTGATCGAGTCGTGAAGTTCGCGTGCGACGCGACCGCGTTCCTCTTCCTGCGTGTCGATGATCCGCTGGGTAAGCTGCTTCAGCGCGGCGTCAGCAAGAACCCGTTCCCGGTGGGTGATGAGCAACCCGGTCACGAACACCAGCAGAAGTGCAGCGGCGGCGATGGCGCCAATATAGAGAAACGTTCTCTGGATGCGCATCTCGACGCCCGCCCGCGCAGCGGCGACGGTGTCCCGGATGTCGTCGATGAAGATGCCGGTGCCCAAGGCCCAGCGCCAGTCCTGGAAGCCCACGACGTACGAGATCATCTCGGCCTGTTCCCCGGTGGTGGGTTTCCACCAGAGATGGCTGTGATACCCGCCGCCAGTTCGTGCCAGCCGGATCCATTCCGAGGTGATCGGTGTATCGTTGATGTCCCGCAGGCCCAGCCAGTTCTGATTGATCAGGTGGGTCTGGCGAGGCGCGACGAGGTTGGTCCCGTCGTAATCGAACACGAAGAAATAGCCGTCCTGGCCATAGATCATCGCCGCCAGCGTCTGCATGACCTGGGTCTTTGATATCTCGTCGTCCGGCGCGGCGTTGCCATAGACCGCCCCGATCGCCGTCCGCGCGATGGAGATGTAGTTCTTCAATTCCGCACGTTTCGCCTCGATCAGCTGGGTCTCCAGAGCGTCGATCTCGCGATCGGCCAGCGCGCGCGACTGGATGGCGACAAGGGCGGCGATTGCCGAGATCGCCAGGATCAGAGGCAGGGCCGCCAGAAGAAAGAACTTCTTGCGATACCGCCTCGTCTGGCGCTGATCGATGATGTCTTTGTCCTGCGACGACATGGTTCAATACGAATCGCAGGCATGACCGGGCGGGGCAAGATATCTTTTTGCCTCCTGCTTGCGCTAACATAACCTTTTGCGCCCGTTTACCCGGCAAATCTACTCAGTTCCGGGTATTTTAATTTCTCACGCCCCCTCTATGGTCCGGCCCACTTGCATCGATCCGCCCGCCTCGGGGCGGGCTTTTCTTGAATGGGAGGAACTTACCGAATGGATCGTCGTTCATTTCTGAAAAACACTGCGATTGGCGGCTCGGCGGCTGCTGCAACCGCTCTGGCGGCTCCGGCCTACGCTCAGGGCAAGCGCACGCTTACGCTGGTCACCACCTGGGGTCGCGGCCTCGCCGGCGTGCATGACTCTGCCCAGCGTTGCGCCGACATGATCACGGCCATGACCGATGGCAACCTGACCGTAGACCTCAAGGCCGCTGGCGAACTCGTCGGCGCGTTCGAGGTCTTCGACGCCGTGACCGCAGGTCAGGCCGACATGTACCACGGCGCCGACTACTACTTCGTGGGTCAGCACCCGGGCTATGCGTTCTTCACCGCCGTTCCCTTCGGCATGACCGCGCAGGAACTGGTGAACTGGTACTACCACGATGGCGGCCACGAGCTGCATGACGAGCTGGGCCAGATCTTCGGTCTCAAGTCGTTCCTGGCCGGCAACACGGGCGCTCAGGCCGGTGGCTGGTTCGCGAAAGAGATCAACTCGCCCGAGGACTTCCAGGGCCTCAAGTTCCGTATGCCCGGCCTTGGCGGCCAGGCGCTTGGCAAGCTTGGCGCTTCGGTCCAGAACCTGCCGGGTTCGGAAGTGTACCAGGCGCTGGCATCCGGCGCGATCGACGGCACCGAGTGGATCGGTCCCTGGGCCGACGAGAAGGCCGGCTTCCAGGAGATCACCAAGATCTACTACACCGCTGGCTTCCACGAGCCGGGCGCGGGCCTGTCGCTGGCCTTCAACCGCGAAGTCTTCGAAAGCCTGACGCCGTCGCAGCAGAAGGTTTGCGAAATCGCCGCAGGCGAAGCGCACCAGCACAACCTGTCGCAGTTCCTCTCCGAGAACGGCGCGGCGCTCCAGCGCCTGCAGTCGGGCGGCGTGACCATTCGCGAATTCCCCGATGCGGTCTGGGATGCGTTCGGTGCGGCCAGCCAGCAGGTCATCGACGAGAACATCGGCGATCCGCTGTTCAAGAAGATCTACGACAGCGCCATGGTCTCCATGCGTTCGTCCTCGGGCTGGATCCAGAAGTCGACGGGCGCCTACGTCGCTCAGCGCGACCGCGTTCTGGGCTAAGCCTGACAGCACGAAAACCGGAGAGCCCCCCGCGGGGGCTCTCCGTCATGCTATTCGGACGAATTGACCGGGGAGGGGAACGTGGTCGAGGGAATCCTCTGGTTCTTCCAGAACATCGCGTTGGCGTTCTACAATTTCTTCTACGCCATTACACATCCGGGGCTCTGGCTGAACTGGTCCGACCCGCAGGCGGTAATGCGTGTCATCTACTACGGCGGTTCTGTCGAGTTCTTCTTCGTCGTGTTCACTGCCGTCCTCATCCTGACCGCCATCGGGATGTGGAAGAACAACGTGATGTGGGCCTCGGTCCGCTTCTTCGAAGGGATAGGCAACACCGTCGGCCGGTTCGCCGCATGGGCCGGCCTTCTGATGGTTCTTCAGCAGATCATCATCGTCTTCGTACAGCGCGTCTTCGCTTCGGCTGAAATCTCCTTCGGTTTCGGTCTGCCGCTGACCAAGGACATCTCCTGGTGGGCGGAAGAGCTGAAACTCTACAACGCCATCGTCGTCTGCCTCTGCGTGTCCTACACGTTCATCCAGGGCGGTCATGTGCGCGTCGACCTCGTCTACTCCGCCGTTTCCTATTCCCGGAAGAAGATCATCGACATGTTCGGCGCGGTCTTCTTCATGATCCCGGCCGCCGTTCTGACATGGATGTACGGATGGTACTTCCTCTGGCGGCACCTCGTCGTGCCGAAGCCCTCGGCCTCCGACCAGTTGGAGCAGCTTCTGAACAAGTCGCGTGCGTTCCGCTGGAATGTCGAAACCATCGGCTTCTCGCCCAACGGGTTCGACGGCTACTTCCTGTTCAAGATCCTGCTGGTTCTCTTCACCGCCCTGGTCTTCATCCAGGCGATCGCGTTCTTCTACCGCTCCTATCTGGAGTGGAAGGAAGGCCCGGAGAGCGAGGGCAAGTACCTTGACCGCGATGTTCTCGGCGATGACGAAGCCGAGTTTGTCCACGCAATCGAAGAACACCACTAAGAGGCCGTACCCATGTTGTTTGGACTTGATGGCGTCGAGATCGGCCTGCTGATCGTCTTCCTCTGCCTCTTCGGCGGAATTCTCTCCGGCTTCCCCGTGGCCTTCGCCATCGGCGGCTCCGCGGTGATCTCCTTCGGGATCATCGCCGGTCTCGACAGCGCGGGCTGGCTTATTCACCAGGCGATTGACACCGGTTCGGCGGAATACGCCGCGCTGATCGCCGAGGGCATACGGCCGGACAGCATATCCATATTCAAGTACCCCGAGTTACCGCGGATGGGCGAACCCGTCTTCCCGCAGGGATGGGAGACGGCGCTTGACCGGAACGTGTCCTTCATCGTGAACCGGATGAACGAACGCGTGCTTGCAGGCCAGTCGATCGAAACGCTGCTCGCGGTTCTGATGTTCGTCCTGATGGGCATCACGCTGGAACGCTCCAAGATCGCCAACGACCTGCTTCTCACCATGGCGCGAGTCTTCGGCCCGCTGCCGGGTGGCCTGGCCGTGTCGATCGTCGTCGTCGGTGCCTTCCTGGCCGCCTCGACCGGTATCGTCGGCGCGACCGTCGTGACCATGGGCCTTCTCGCCCTGCCGACGATGCTCCGGAACAACTACTCGCCGGAACTGGCGACGGGCGTGATCGCTGCCTCGGGTACGCTTGGGCAGATCATCCCGCCGTCCATCGTGATCGTCCTTCTGGGCACGCTGGCGGGCGACCTCTATTCCGCCGCACAGGAAGAGCGTGCCTCTTCCGTCGGATGCTCGGACGCGCTGACCTACCTTGGTGAACCCGCGGTGGTCTCGGTCGGCACGCTGTTCCAGGCGGCGCTTCTGCCGGGCATCATGCTGGCCGTGCTCTACGCGCTCTATGCCTTCGGATACGCGCTCCTGAACCCGTCCAAGGCTCCGGCCGTGGAGATGGGGGCGACGAACTCCGAGGTCATTACCCGGAACGAAGGGCTGACATGGTTCCTCGCGGTTCCGGCTGCGCTGATCGGCGGCATGATCATCCTTTCGGGCGCCGGCTTGATCGGCAGCCAGAACGTCGCCGTCGACAGCTTCTCGGCAGCGGGCGAAACGGCATCGCTGCGTACCAACGTCGGACCGGAGTGTCAGGCAGCCATGATCGAACTTCACGGCCAGGACGCCTGGGACGAAGCTGTCGAACAGCAGGCCGCGATCGACGCTGCGGGCGGTGTTGCGGAAGCCCATCAACTGACCGAAGAAGAGCGTGCGGCGCAGCTGGAAATCAACATTGCCAATGCGGCGCCGATCGGTACCGGCATCGCCATCGCGATGGTGCTCTTCGGTCTTGTGCTTTCCACCGCGCGCGGGATTTCGCCCTCGTCCGATCCGACGCCGCTCCTGATCGGCGCCGGGGGCATCCTCGCGGTGCTGGTCTTCGACGCGCTGGCAGTCTCTCCGCTGACATCGCCGGGCTTTACCTTCCTGATCATCCTCGCGCCGCTTCTCGTGGTCCTCTGGTCCTGCCGCCACGCGGTCGAGCGCCTTGGGCGGAACGAACTTCTCCGGGTGGTCTTCCCGCCGCTGGTCCTGATCGTCGCCGTGCTTGGGTCCATCCTGGGTGGCATCACCAACCCGACACCTGCGGCGGCGCTGGGGGCGGGTGGCGCGATCATGCTGGCGGCCTTCCGCAAGCTGAGGGACGAGCAGAAGTCCGGCAAACTCATCATCATGGCCAGCTTCTCGCTGGTGATCATGCTGCTGATCGGCGTCAACTTCGACCTGCGCACCCATGTCGAGGAAGTCTCCGCAGAGACATGGATCGCCTTCTTCCTCGCCCAGGCGACCTATCTCTTCGCGATGTTCGGCCTGTTCTACGCCTGCTGGACGCTCTTCCGTTCGGGGGTTCTGTCTCCGGTGGTCCGCGAGACGGCCAAGGTCACTTCGATGGTCTTCACCATCCTGATCGGCTCGCAACTTCTCAACCTCGTGGTCATCTCCTTCGGGGGCGAACACTACATTCAGGACTTCCTCAAGAGTTTCGACAACGAGTTCCAGGTGTTCCTGATCGTGATGCTGGTGCTGTTCCTGCTGGGCTTCGTGCTGGACTTCCTCGAGATCATCTACATCGTCATCCCGATCGTGGGTCCCGTCATCTATGGCGGCACCTTCGATCCGAAATGGGTGACGATCATGATCGCGGTGAACCTGCAGACATCCTTCCTGACGCCGCCCTTCGGCTTCGCGCTGTTCTATCTCAGGGGTGTGGCGCCACCAGAAGTGACGACCCGTCATATCTATCGGGGTATTGTTCCCTTCGTGCTGATCCAGGTCGTCGGGCTTGCACTCCTGTGGTTCTTCCCATGGGTCGTGACCATCGTTCCTGATCTCATGCCGAATTGACGCTTCGGCTGACGCTCGAACCATATGAAAGCTGCGGCCCGCTGAAACGCGGGCTGCCGGCACATATTGTGGAGCAGGCGCTTGGCCACCAGGTCGAAAAGTTCCGCAAAACACCCCTGGCTTCGCACCCAACTCTGGATGTCGGCCCGGGGCTTCTGCATGTCGGCTTCGATGGAGCGGGCGGTTGCAACGGTGTCGAGCTGTTTCCCGAGACCGGCGCGTCGCTGAAGCTGTCGGGAGAGGAATTGCTCCTCGACGATGGCAAGGCACTTGTGGCGGCGCTCGTCCGTCTCGGCCTGCACTGGGAGGTCGACAGCTACGGCATCCACGTCCCCATGCTGGGGATCGCGACCTTTCATCACGACTTCGACTGGAGCGGTGGAAAGACCGGTATCGAGACGCTGTTTGTCAGCCTCGATCCCGATTTCGTTCCTTAACCGACCGCGCGCCCTTGCCATACGTTTTGCCGACGCTTTGCATACGGTTTTCCGACAAGTGGCCGTCCCTCTAAGGTTGAGCAAAAAATGACATGATAACAGAGGATTATAGTCCGAAGCTAAGAAACCAAAAGGCCGCTAGGTTGGCGGCCTTTCACCCCTTCTTAACCCTATCGAACGCTACTTCGTCGGACGCGTATCCGGCAGATTGATCCGGGCCACTTGCTCGGCGATGGGATCGGTCGAAAGGGGATGCATCTCGGAGCGATGCCGGTCCGGATCTCCGATGTCCTGCCACTGCCCGCCGACATAGATTTCCAGCGCCGAAAACTTGGCCTTGTACCCCATCTTCGACGACCCGGGCACCCAATAGCCCAGGTAGACATAGGGCAGGCCCGCATCCTTCGCGATCTGGATGTGGTCCAGGATGACCTGAGTCCCAAGGCTCGCAGCCGTATCGTCGGGGTCATAGAACGAATAGACCATGCTCAGCCCGTCATCGAGAACGTCGGTCAGGCAGACCGCCGCCAGTTCCTTGCGTCCACGGTCAATTCTTCGCGAATATTCCACCACGCGGCTGCGGATCGGGGTCTCTTCGATCATTGCGGCGAACTCGAAAATGTCCATGTCGGCCATGCCGCCATCAGCATGACGACTGTCCAGGTAGGCCCGGAACAGTGCGTATTGCTCCTCGGTCGCCCAGGGCGATGTCGCCTCGCGTACCAGGTGGTCATTGCGCTTCATGGTCCGCCGCTGGCTGCGGGATGGCTTGAAGTCCGCCACCCGGATTCGGGCCGAAAGACAGGCCGAGCATTCCGCGCAGGACGGCCGGTACAGCACGTTCTGCGAGCGGCGAAAGCCTTGTTTTGAAAGTGAATTGTTCAGCTGTTCGGCAAATTCGCCTTGCAGTGCGGTAAACAGCTTCCGCTCCATCCGGTCGTCAAGATACGGACAGGGCTGAGGAGCCGTCACATAGAACTGGGGCGCGATGGGCAGCGTGTGGCGCATGTGTCAGACTGAAGGTCTTCGTCCTTTGGTTGCGCCACACGTTAACAATACCAAATGCTTCCGCCAATCCCCAATTCCGGCACGATCAATCGATTGGTCGATTGATGGCTGCGGTTCCGAGTATCAGGTCGGTCAGCCCCTGTTTTCTCTCGGTCATCAGCATCAGGGCGATCGAGATGAGTTGCAGCGGGAAGGTCACGACCGAGAACGTGTAACCGGCCGTATGCAGAAGCGCGGTAGTGCCGTCGAACGGAGAGCCGTCCTGACGGCGGAGTTCTATCGACACAAGGCGCATGCCCGGCGTGGCGGAACTGCCGGCGATGCTGATCCAGCGATAGAGAAATCCCACGGTCAGCCAGACCAGAGGCAGGATCAGCAGCGCGGTGAAGATCGAAAGAAGCGTCAGCAGGAAGACGAAGAGCCCGATGATGATCGAGTCCACGATCCAGGCGATCAGGCGCTTGGTGGGCACGTCGTCATAGAATTCCGCTTGGCTATGAGGGTCGGGAAGGCCCCAAGCGCGGCTGGAATGGGCGGGGTGCGTCATGGTCACGGTCTTTGTCCTTGGTCGGGAAGGGTTCGGCGGCCCCGCTCATCGGGACCGCCACCGGCGGGGAGGGAGCCGGTTGATCAGGCAGGCTGCGCGTCACCGTCGACGTCCGACTGCGACTTCTTCCGTGAGCGTTCGTCCATGAACTGGTCGAATTCGGCCTTGTCCTTGGCGTCCCGCAGGCGGTTCAGGAAGGCCTCGAAGGCGTCCTGTTCCTCTTCAAGACGGCGAAGGGTGTCGGCCTTGTAGGCGTCGAAAGCCGAGTTGCCGCTGGACTTGAAGGCGGTATGGGCGTGGCGGGTGCGCGCGGCGCACGATCCGTTAAACATGCGTTTGCTCCAGATCATGTAAGCAAGAAGGGCAAGGCCGATGGGCCAGAAGACGATGAAGCCGACTACCATCGCGGCGATCCAGGCCCCTTTGCCGCGCTCGTCGAGCCAGAGCTCGCTGCGGCGAAGCCAGTTACCGCGGTGCATCGGTGCGGCGTCCAGGGTTGCGGAGGTCATCAGGGTTTCCTTCTCCGTTTTCGAGTTAATGTGAATTGCTTTCACATCACCGATATCGGAAGCCGGAAGCCGGCATTCAATGCCTTATGTGAAAGAATTTTACATTTTTTTGGGAAGTCTTTTAAAATCAATCAGCTAGAGCATCCCGGCCCGGTATCCACGCTTGCCAGAGGCAGGTTATCAAGGCGCTGCGCCTCTTCCGGATCGATCAGTCCCGCCTTCTGCATGGCGACCAGAAGCGTGGCAACCCTGTCCCGCAAAGCCGCGCGGTCCCGCAGATAGAAGCTGGGCGACCGGGGAAGCGCCGCCAGCGCAAGCCAAACGGTGTCGTCTGCCTTTTCGGGCGACAGGCGCGCCAGTCCTCCGGCCGCTTCGCGGTAGCCGTAGCAATTGCGTCCGAAGTAGACCAAGGCCGCATAGGCGCGCGCAATATCCGTCGGAGACATGGATTCGGAGAGGTAGGTTGCCAGCGCTGTCTCGGCCTCCTGCCGCTGCAGAGACGGCATCGCGCCCAGATGCAGACGCGCCAGTTGCTTTGTCAGGTTGCTGGTCTCGGGGCTTCGCCTCAGGTGAGCGGGGTCCTCGGCTGCGATCAGCGCCTTCAGAAGCATCTCCGGAACAGTTCCGGGCTCAATGGCCCCGATCTCGGCGGCGGTCGCGCGAAGTTGGCCCAGAGCCTTCTCGCTCAACCGGGATTGCGCGACGGCAGGAAGCGTACTGACGCCAAGGGCAAGGACGAATGCGATGATCCGGGTCATTGGGTGAACCTCTCTGCACGGGCGGCTGCGACCTTCATCAGGTCTGTGGGCGCTATGGGGAAGATGTGCCGCGGCGTTCCGCCGGCGGCAAAGACGGTGTCGAATTCCAGAAGTTTCGGATCGAAATAGGCAATGGGCGGCGTCAGGTGCCCGACCGGGGCCACTCCGCCAATGGCAAAGCCGGTGACCTCGCGGACGAAGCCCGGGTCGGCACGCCCCAGCGGTTCCCCCGCACAGATGGAAGCCATTACAGGGTCCACCTTGTTGCCGCCTGCTGTGATGAACAAATGCACCGTTCCGGTCGTTTCGCCCCTGAAGATGATGGATTTGGCGATCTGGTCGAGCGCACAGCCAGCCGCGCGCGCCGCCTCGGCCGCGGTCCGCGTGCTGTCGGGCATTTCCATCATCCCGGCTTCGATCCCGGCGGACCGCAGCGCTTCCGCCACCCGCTTGAGGCTTTTGCTCATACCACCCACGCCACGTTTCTTCTTGTGACTCACCTGTTACCGCGAATTTGTCGCGCTGTCAGGGTGATTGAACTTTCCGGCATTCCTGTCTTTGCTGACCCCATGAGACTCGCCAGCCGCATCACCCGCCAGCCGATCCCGTTCGAACCCGACCGCGGACGCGAGGCGTTGCGGTATTTGCCCGGCCAACCGCCAGAGATCGCGGGCCTGCTGGAAGGAACCGCGGGCAGTTCGCCTTTCCTTGACGGCATCATGCAGCGGGACGCCGCTTGGCTGGAAGACGCTTTGATGCGGTCCCCGGAGGTTGTTCGCGACGAATTGCTGACCCACGCGCGCGAGGCTGAAGACCGCGATCTCCCCACCGAGCTCAGGTTTCTGAAGCGGCGCATGGCCCTTCTGATTGCGCTGATGGACCTTGGAGGAGTGTGGTCCCTGGAGGAGGTCACCGGCGCCCTGACCGCGCTTGCCGATCTCGCCACGGACCGGGCGCTGAAATCCGCCATCGCGGCCGAGATCCGGCGCGGGAAACTCCCTGGGCAGGGCGAGGACGACGTCTTGGTCGCCGGTGGCCTCGCTGTGCTGGCCATGGGCAAGATGGGGGCGTTCGAGCTGAATTATTCGTCTGACATCGACCTGATCTGTCTGTTCGACGAAACCCGCTTCGCTCCAGAGGACTATGCCGCAGCCCGCGCATCGTTCGTCCGGGCCGTCCGCCGGATGACGCAGACACTGAGCGAACGCACCGCCGAAGGTTATGTCTTCCGCACCGACTTGCGCCTGCGTCCCGACGCGTCGGTCACTCCGGTAGCATTGTCGATGGAGGCGGCCGAGCGATACTACGAAAGCCTGGGGCGCACCTGGGAGCGCGCCGCCTACATCAAGGCGCGCGCCTGCGCCGGGGACATCGGGGCCGGCGAACGGTTCATCGAGGCTCTACGGCCATTCATCTGGCGGCGCCATCTCGACTTCGCCGCCATCCAGGATGCGCATGACATGCGGTTGCGGATCCGCGATCACAAGGGGCTCCATCGTGCACCCTCACATCTCGGACACGACCTCAAGCTTGGCGAGGGCGGTATCCGCGAAATCGAGTTCTTCACCCAGACACGACAGATCATCGCGGGCGGCCGGGACCCGGACCTGCGGGTGTCAGGCACCGTGGAAGGGCTGAAAGTCCTGGCCACCAAAGGCTGGATCGGAGACGACGAGGCGCGGACGCTGATCGATGATTACCGGGCTCACAGAGAAGCCGAACACCGGGTGCAGATGATCGCGGACCAGCAGACCCACATGCTACCCTCGACCGAGGACGAGTTCCGCCGCCTGGCCTGCCTCGCCGGACGCGATCCCGGCGAGTATGCCGTCGAGATCACCGAACGACTGAGGCGCGTCAGCCGTCTGACGCAGCAGTTTTTCGCGCCGGGCGGGACGGGAAAACGCGAAGGGCCGCCCGAGCGGTTCCGCGAGACCATCGAGCGATGGCAGGGGTATCCCGCGCTACGCTCCTCACGCGCAGTTCAGATCTTCGAGCGCGTCCAGCCACAGTTGATCGCACGACTGGAAAAAGCGGCGCGTCCCGAAGAAGCGATGGCGCATCTCGATGGCTTCCTTGCCGGTCTGCCGGCAGGGGTGCAGCTCTTCTCGCTGTTCGAGGCAAATCCCCAGCTTCTGGACCTTGTGGTCGATATCGTCGACACGGCGCCGGCGCTTGGGCAGTACCTGTCCCGAAACGCGGCTGTCTTCGATGCGGTGATCGGCGGCGATTTCTTCTCGGATTGGCCGGGACAGGCTGCGCTGACAAACATGCTGACGGCCGCGCTTTCCGAGGAAGGGGACTATGAGAAGCAGCTTGACCGGGCGCGTGTCTGGGCGCGGGAGTGGCGGTTCCGGGCTGGCGTTCACCATCTGCGGGGCCTCACTGACGCCGAGCGTGCTGGACTCGAATACGCGCAGGTTGCCAGTGCCACCGTCGAGGCGCTCTGGCCGGTGGTGGTGGCGTCCTTTTCCGAGAAACACGGGCCGCCGCCCGGACGCGGCGCTGCGGTTCTCGGCATGGGGTCTCTCGGCGCCGAGCGGCTGAACGCTGCATCGGACCTGGACCTGATCGTGATCTACGACGGCGGCAATGCCGAGATGTCCGACGGCCGCCGTCCGCTGGCAACACGTGCCTATTATGCCCGGCTGACACAGGCGCTGGTGACGGCACTTTCCGCACCCACGGCCGAGGGCAGGCTCTACGAGGTGGACATGCGACTTCGTCCCTCGGGTCGGCAGGGGCCGGTTGCGACGTCGCTGGCCTCGTTCCGCGCCTACCAGTCGGAAGAGGCATGGACATGGGAGCACCTCGCGCTTACCCGCGCGCGGCCCGTCGCCGGGAATTCTGAGGTCGCAGAGGAGATCGAGGCGTTTCGCCGCGAGTTGCTGGCGCGTCCAAAGGATCGAGCCAAGGTACTGAAAGACGTCGCGGACATGCGCGCGCGTCTGGCCGAAGCGCGCCCCGGCGGCCTTCCTCTGGACGCCAAGGCAGGCCCTGGCCGGTTGCAGGATATCGAACTCTTTGCCGAGACCGGAGCCCTTTTGAACGGCAGCCCCGAGCGCCACATCGCCGATCAGGTCGCGGCTGCGGTCGCTGCATTCGATCTCTCTCCCGATGAAACAAGTCTGCTGACCGAAGCCGTGGCGTTGTTCTGGCGTGTGCAGGCTGCGGCCCGGCTGGTTGCGGGAGAAGGATCGGTCAAGTCCGAGACCACGGGTGCGGGGGCCAGCTCGTTTCTCTTGCGGGAAACCGGAGACGCAACGGTCGAAGCGCTGGAGGGTCGTCTTACCGATCTCTCCGCCCGGATCGCCGGTCTGATCGCGAAACATGTTGGAAGTTGACACCGATCGCCCTAATGTCCGCGCCTGAAACAGGAAAAGGCCGGTTGCATGGCGCGCGTGACGGACAGTATCGATCCCAAGGGGCTGATCTATGAAAGCTACCGGATCGAGGGCATCGGAGACGCCGAGTGCCGAAGCATCTTCCTCGACTGGGCCATTTCGGTTCCTGTCGGTGAAGACAGTTGCGCGATGGTCCGACATCTCCTTCTGCGCTACGGGGGCGACAATCCCGACCACCCGATGACGAGTGTCCTGCAGGACGCCCTGGGACCCCAGACAGGCGGTGTCCGAAGAGGCGGAGCCAGAGGGCGGCGTACGGGTAACGCCTGACAGCTCGGTCGCTTCTCACCGGATCAATGGTCGCCTGACAGCCTTAAGGCGTGCGATCTCGCACCTGTCGATGCCGGAATCGCGCCGCTGTGGCTCGGTCAGATCAAGCGGGCCGGGCCCGTTTGCGACCAGACGTTTCAGCGCGCCTCCAAGGTATGAGAAAATGTTACGCCCACGCGTCTTCGGAAGGCTTGAATTGATAAGGCGTCTTGCATGGTCCATCCTGTCCTCCAGTTTTCTTGAAGCCCGTAAAGTCTGCCTTGCCGGACCAGGTCTCGACAAATGCCTTTCCTTGACAGCCGATGTTCCAAAAAGTCACAACGTTGCATGCCGAGAACTCTGCCGCCCCTGAACCCGCTGCGCGCCTTCGAGGCCGCTGGACGGCTTGGCAGCTTCACGCGCGCCGCCGAAGAGTTGAACGTTTCCCATTCGGCTGTCTCCCGCCATGTCCGTGGGCTGGAGCACCGTCTCAACGTGCATCTTTTCAGAAACGGTCCGACCGGAGTCACGCTGACCGATCAGGGTCGCGCCTATCTGGCGGAGGTGACTCCCGCGCTGGATCGTATCGCGCTGGCCACCGAGGCACTGACCGAGCCGGCGTCAGGCGTAGTGACGATGACAACAGAAACGACTGTCGCTCAGAAATGGCTGATCCCCCGATTGCCAAATCTGAAAGCGCGCCATCCCGAGATCGATCTCCGGCTTTCGGTTTCGACCGAACTGATGGATATCGAAGCCCATGATTTCGATCTGGGTCTCCGGTACCTGCGAACAGAACCGCCCGATGCACACGAGCTCCTGTTCCCCAGCGCGGTCTGTGCCTTTGCCGCGCCGGGCTTTGCGGGGATCGAGAACGGCTCCGTCGACCTTGCTGCCCTGGCACGTGGGCCTTTGATCGAAGAGGCAACGTTCCGGCTCTGGCCGGAGTGGTTCAGGACTGCCGGCCTGGTCGATCTTCCCGACCTGCATCTGCCGCATCCCTTGAGCGCGATACTGGCGATCCAGTCTGCGGTGGCCGGTTTGGGGGCCGTTCTTATGGATCGGCGTCTGTGCGAACCCGAGGTGGCCTCGGGCGCATTGGTGCGCTTGACCGAAGCCGAGCTTCTCTTTGGAGGTTATTTCCTTGCCACCAACGCCCGAGCGGGGCGGCGCAAGGCCGTCCGGGCCGTGCGGCGTTGGATGCGAGAGCAGGCTCAGGGCGACGTCAGGCCGTCAGAACCGGCCTGACGTTAACAAGCTCAGCGGCGCTTGCGGAAAGACGCGTCAGGCGTCCCGGTGAAGCAGCCCATCACATGGGGATAGGTCTCGGTCACGACGTAGCCGTAAACACCGTCCTGCACCATGCCGTTGCACTGATCGAGATCGCCCGAGCCGGCGATATACTCCCAGTCGTCGATGAAGGTGCCGTCATAAGCGCCACCCGGGCCACCCGGGCGCGTGCCTGATTTCAGCCGATAGCTCGTCGTCGCGCGGCGCACCTTGTCACCGTCCTGGATATAGCTGCCGAAGATGGGGAACCCGTCCGCTGCGAATCCGATAACCGGTGACGGCCCGGTCGCGTTGTCCTGCTCGAACAATGCCATAGGGTTGCCGTGATAATGGTAGGTGCCGTCCGGCTGGGTATGCGCATTGTGCTCGTCCGCGCCAAACCCGCCTCCGGGTCCCATGGGATCATACCGGTAGGGAGAACTCATGTCGAAACAGCCGATCTTCCCATTGCCGACGCCGTAGCATCCGGCCGCCATGAGGTCCAACTTGACCCCGTTCAGGAAGATTGCGTTGTCATACTGCAGCGAAAGCGGCGTCGGAGAGGACGCCGCCTTGGGGTTTGTCGTCACCGTGTACGTCAGGTCCTGTTCGCTGAATGGTGTTGCGAAGCGGCCCGTCGCATTGAAATCGTGGTTGGGCACGGAATTGGAGACGATCGTGCATTCACTGCCGCTGTGCGTGATTTCGACTGCGGCGGTGAAATCTCTGCGGTTCTGAACGTCGGTGGCGCTTGCCGAATGCGTTGCCACGTAATCTGCGCAACTGGCCGAGCGGTCCGTCAGGATCTCGGCAGTCATGTCATGGGCGCTGGCAGCCCCCGACTGCATCGCAAGCCCTCCGCAAAGAGCCATTACAAGTCGGTTTGCGAACCGGATCCGGTTCGGCCTTTGAACATTTTTTGTCACAGAATGTACCTCGTTTTTGAATGTTCCGGGACTTTAACGGTTCAGCCAGAGATTTCCGTCGGCCGAGATTGAAAAAATCGATTAAAAATTTCTTATGAAAAACTGGGTTCTATCGCGCCAGTCCCGCGGCCTCGCGGGCCAGCTTCTCGATCCCGGCCCAGTCACGGGCATCGATCAGATGCTGCGGCGCCACCCATGATCCACCAACGCAGAGGATGTTCGGCAACTTCAGGTAGTCAGGTGCCTTCGTCAGCGTGATCCCTCCGGTCGGACAGAAGCTGATCTGGGGCAAGGGACCGGCCAGCGACTTGATCGTCGGCACGCCGCCCGCCGCTTCGGCGGGAAAGAACTTCTGCACGGTGTAGCCCCGTTCCAGAAGACGCATCGCTTCACTCGACGTGACGGCGCCGGGAAGCATCGGCAGGTCTGCGGCTTCCGCGGCATCCAGAAGCCGGTCGGTCGAACCCGGCGAGACGCCGAAGCGCGCGCCGGCGTCCTTCGCTTCCGTGACGTCGTCCGGCGTCAGCAGCGTGCCTGCGCCGACAACGCCGCCTTCGACTTTTGCCATCTCGCGGATCGCGTCCAACGCGGCAGGCGTGCGGAGAGTCACTTCGAGCGCCGGGAGCCCTCCGGCCACCAGCGCCCGCGCGAGGTCGCCGGCGATGGCGGCGTCGTGGATCACGAGTACCGGTATCACCGGGGCAAGTCTGCAAATCTCGGCGGATTTCTTGCTGGCGTCTTCGGGTGTCATCTTCTTGGTTCCTTTGTCCGGAAAAGGCGTCGCCTGTTTCTCGGGCGCGCCGTTCATGTCGTCAAGCGGGAGATCAGACCACCGTACCCGCGCCATCGCTTGCCTGTCCGCAGTGATGGCGGAAGGCCGCGAACAATTCACGCCCCAGTCCGGTCTCGTTGGCGGAGAGATCCGCGGTCACGGGCGAGCGGGCGTCGAAATCGGCCTCCAGCACTTCGAGCAATCCTGTTTCCGCGTCGACGCGCACCAGGTCGCCATCACGGACTTTCGCGATCGGACCGCCATCGGCCGCTTCCGGCGATACATGGATGGCGGCAGGCACCTTGCCGGATGCGCCGGACATGCGGCCATCCGTGACCAGCGCCACCTTCAGCCCCCGGCCGAGCAGCACCGAGAGAGTCGGTGTCAGCGAATGCAATTCGGGCATGCCATTCGCCTTCGGGCCCTGAAAGCGCACGACGACGACAGTGTCCTCGGTGAACTCTCCGGCCTTGAACGCGGTCTTGACGGCGTCCTGGTCGTGGAACACGCGGGCCTTTGCCTCGACCACGCGGTGTTCGGGTGCGACCGCCGAGACCTTCATGACCGAGCGCCCGATATTGCCCTTCAGTTCGCGCAACCCGCCTGTGGGCTGGAAGGCGTCGGCGGTGGGACGCAGGATCCTGTCGTTCAGGCTTTCCTTCGGGCCGGCCTCCCAGACAAGCGCGCCATCCTTCAGCTTGGGCTCGGAGGCGTAGAGCGCCAGTCCGTCGCCCGCGATGGTCTTGGTGTCGGGGTGCAGGTAGCCACCATCCAGCAGATCACCGATCATGTAGGCCAGGCCGCCTGCCGCGTGGAAATGGTTCACGTCTGCCAATCCGTTCGGATAGACCTTGGCCATCAGCGGCGTCGCCGCTGATATGTCGTTGAAATCCTCGATATCGAGGATCACGCCCGCGGCCCGCGCCATCGCCGGCAGATGGATGACGAGGTTGGTCGATCCCCCGGTCGCCATCAGCCCGACGATGCCGTTGACGATGGCTTTCTCGTCGAGAATCTCGCTGACCGGACGATAGTCGTTGCCCTGCGCAGTGATCGCCGCGGCGCGTCGCGCGGCTTCGTCGGTCAGCGCATCGCGCAAAGGGGTGCCGGGATTGACGAAGGAGGCGCCGGGCAGATGCAGCCCCATGAACTCCATCAGCATCTGGTTCGAGTTCGCCGTGCCATAGAACGTGCAGGTTCCGGGTCCGTGGTAGGAAGCCATCTCGGCCTCCATCAGCTTGTCGCGTCCAACCTCTCCGGTGGCGAATTTCTGACGGACCTTGGCTTTCTCGTCATTGGGCAGTCCGCTGGTCATCGGTCCCGCAGGAACGAAGATGCCGGGGATATGACCGAAGGTCGCCGCAGCGATCACGAGGCCCGGCACGATCTTGTCGCAGACGCCAAGATAGAGCGCTGCGTCGAATGTGTTGTGAGACAGGGATACGCCGGTCGCCAACGCGATGACGTCGCGCGAGAATAGCGACAGTTCCATCCCGGTCTGGCCCTGCGTGACCCCGTCGCACATGGCCGGCACACCGCCCGCAACCTGGGCCGTGGCACCGGCGGCGCGGGCGGCCGCCTTGATCCGGTCGGGGTAGTCCTTGAAGGGCTGATGCGCGCTCAGCATGTCGTTGTAGGCAGTGACGATGCCGAGGTTCGGAGCTTCTTCGGCGACGAGCGCCGCCTTGTCGTCCCCCATTGCGGCATAGGCATGCGCCTGGTTACCACAGGTCAGATGCGCGCGTTTCACTCCGGCGTCCTGCGCGCGGGCGATCTTGTCGAGATATGCGCTGCGAGCGGGGCGGGATCGTTCGATGACGCGCTCCGTTACGCGGGCGATCGTGTCATTGAGATGCATCGCTTGTCTCCAACGGATGGGTGGTGCTTGGCTTCTACCATTATTAGTTAGCGCTAACAATGAGGAAAGCCTTTGCTGCACAAGCCATGCTGCGAGTGCATGACGGGAATGTGGAATTGTCCGATGTTTCAGGAAGGTACAGGGTCTATGTGGTCGGCAACACGAAAAACCAAGGTGCAACATGACCGACCCCAAGACCGTATTCCTGATCGACTCGCTGGACGTTGAACGCAAGGCACGCCGCCTGCGCGCCGAATGGCTGCGCTCGATTATGTCGCGCCGCCGCGGCTGATCCTCTTTCGGCTTCCGCCGGAAGCGGATAAGGGAGGGCCATGAGCCCAGAGCGTCCAATTATCCGCCTGAAACCCAAGATCGATCCCCGCCGCATCAGGCGGGGTTTCCCTTGGGTCTACGACAACGAGATCGTCAGCGACCGCCGCACCAAGGCGATCGAGCCCGGCAGCGTCGCGACCCTCGAAGATCACGAGCGAAAGCCCGTGGCCACCGTGACGGTCAATCCGAATTCCAAGATTTTCGCGCGCGTCCTAGACCGCGATGCAACTGCCGTGATCGACCGAGAGTGGATCGCGGAGCGTGTCGCACGAGCCGCCGCACTTCGGCAGACGCTCTATGACGCTCCCTTTTACCGCCTGATCCATGCCGAGGGCGATGGATTTCCCGGTGTGATCGTGGATCTCTTCGGCACGGTCGCGGTCATCCAGCCGAACTCGGCCTGGGCGGAGCGGAATTTCGCGGCGCTGGCCGACGAGGTCAAACGCGTCACGGGGGCCGCGACCGTCGTCAGGAACGCCTCCGGGCGAGCCCGGTCTCTCGAAGGACTGGACGATATCTCGGACGTGCATGGCCCGGATATCGTGGGTCCGATCCCGGTTCCCATGAATGCGGCGACATATTTCGCAGACATTCTGGGCGGGCAGAAGACGGGTCTTTTCTTCGATCAGCGGGACAACCACGCCTTCGTGGCCCGTCTTTCGACGAACAGCGATGTTCTCGACGTCTTTTCCCATGTCGGTGGCTTCGCCCTTGCTGCGCTTGCCAACGGTGCGTCAAGCGCGCTTGCCGTAGATGGCTCCGAACCCGCTCTTGCGCTCGCACGGCAGGGAGCCGAGGCGACGGGCGTGGCGGATCGGTTCGAGACGCGACAGGGCGATGCCTTTGATGTGATGGCTGCTCTGGCCACCGAAGGCCGGAGTTTCGGCACGGTCATCTGCGATCCACCGGCGTTCGCACCTCACAAGGGCGCTCTCGACGCTGGACTTCGCGCCTATGAGAAGGTCGCACGCCTGGCGGCCCCGCTTGTGGCGGAAGGCGGCACGCTGACGCTTTGCTCCTGTTCCCATGCGGCGGATTTGGAGAAATTCCGCACGGCAAGCATTCGAGGCATCGGTCGGGCGGGGCGGTCCTGCCAGATCCTACGCACCGGATTTGCCGGCCCCGATCATCCTCAGCACCCGCAACTGGCCGAAAGCGGCTATCTGAAAGCGATCACGGTACGGCTTCTTCCATGAAAGTCGTGATCGACGCCTGCGTTCTCTACCCGACGCTCTTGCGCGAACTGGTGACGGGATGGGCTGCGGCGGGTGAGTTCAAACCGCTCTGGTCAGAGCGCATTCTCGAGGAATGGCGGCGGGCCGCCGCGCGGAACGGGCCCGGAGAGGCCGAGATCGCGGCGCATGAAATCGCCGGGCTTACTGCCGTTTTCCCCGATGCGGATGTGATCGTTCAACCTGAAACGCTCGATACCGTTCACTTGCCCGATCCCGATGACTGCCATGTTCTGGCCGCGGCCATAGACGGCGGCGCCAACGAGATCCTGACCCTGAACGTTCGGGATTTTCCGACCAATGCGCTGGCCGCGCATGGCATCATCCGCCGCCATCCGGACGAGTTCCTGCTCGAGGCCCTGCACGCCCGGCCGGACAAGATGATTGCACTTGTGGCCGATGTCCTGGCCCGCGCGCAATCCTTCGGGATTGACGTCTCGAACCGGCGAAAACTGCTGAAGAGAGCAAAAATTCCCCGCTTTGCCAAAGCGTTGGATCAACTCTGACCGGCGACGGTCCAGCGCTGTTCCAGCTTCTCGATCGCGGCGATGCGGTCCTCGACTTTTGGGTGGCTCATCAGCCAGACCGGTGTGCCTCCGCGCGCGCCAGTGAGTTTCTCCAGCTTGCGGAACAGGGATTTCTGAGGTTCGGTCCCGATCCCCGCCTTGACCAGCAGCGCCGATGCATAGGCGTCGGCCTCGTACTCGTCGGAGCGCGAAAGGCGCGCGGCCAGAAGCGAGGTGAGCGCATTGGCGATCAGAATGCCGATGCCGGGCAGCAGGCGTGAGAGCAGCATCATCAGCGCGGTGCGGAGCGCGTTCTGACCCGAAAAATCGATCATCCGGCGACGGGAATGGCCGAGTGCGACATGCCCCAGCTCATGGGCGATCACGCTTGCCATCTCGTCGGCCGACACCTCTCCGGCCCGGTATTTCTTGTAAAAACCACGGGTTATGAAGATGCGCCCATCCGGGGCGGCCAAGCCGTTGACCGGTTCGATCTCGTAGATATTGACCCGAATCCGTTCGAGGTCGAGGGCTGCCGCCATGCGATCGGTCAGGACTTTGAGCAGCGGATCGGCCAGTTCGGTCGATTTGCTGTCAAGCTCATGCTTCGTGCGCCAGACAGAAAACCGGTACATCACCAGCGCGTAGACAATCGCAAGGAGTATGGGCGTGAACTTCAGCATGAGGTGAATATGGTGGCGCCGCGCGGCATTTCCAATCACTTCCGTTGCGTTCCGGCACCGTGCGCAGGCAACGGGCGCACGGTAGTGCAATCAGCACGGCTTTCATTCCTTAACGGCCTTGTGGCGCAGGCGTCCGATGGTTGTCCCCGGGTCGGCAAAGCGTCGGCGTTGCGTCGGCAAAGCGTATGGCAAGGCTATGGGCATCTTCCCGCCCGGCACCAGATGTGGTGCGGGCGTTTACCTTGGTTAACAGAACGTCATGCGACCAAGGAACGTATCGTCCCGGTATAAGCGAGGGCGCCCAAATTATGCCGCGTCGTCAACTCAAAACGGACGCATTTCGTCGCCATGCGGAACAGGATTCGAAACCTTTGATTTCAAGCAAGAGTTCCGATGGCGGGCGAAAGCGGCGGACACAGGAACGATTTGTCGGAGCAGGCGCTTCCTGTCGGCACAGTTCTTTCTGGTGGGCAGTTCACGATCACCGGACAGCTCGGGGCCGGGGGGTTCGGTGTGACGTACCGGGCCACGGACAATGTCCTTGGTCGGGAAATCGTCATCAAGGAGTGCTTTCCTGCGGATCTCTGCCATCGAGACGGCACGGCGGTCGTTTCCAATAGCCCGGCTCATGCCTCGCAAATGCGGTCGGTCATAGAGATGTTCATGCGCGAAGCCCGCAGTCTCGCCAAGCTGCGTCATCCGAACGTCGTCGGAGTTCACCGCGCCTTTGAGGAAAACAAGACCGCCTACATGGTCCTTGATCTGATCGACGGGCAGGATTTGTCGGTCTTCATCGGTTCGAAAGAGGCAGTTCTGTCGCCCGCGCGCATAAAGGACATCCTGCTGCAACTTCTCGACGCCATAGAGAAGGTTCACAAGGTTGACCTCCTTCACCGGGACATCTCGCCGGACAATATCTTGATCGAAAAGTCGGGTGCGCCTGTCCTGATCGACTTCGGGTCGGCACGCGGGGATGCCAGCCGGAACAGCCGCGCGGTTTCGTCCCTGCTCGTGGTCAAGGACGGCTATTCACCCCAGGAGCTCTACGTGCCTGGCAGCGAACAGACCCCGTGCGGCGATCTCTATTCACTGGCTGCGACCTTCCATCATCTCATTGCCGGTCAGGCACCCGTGCAGAGCCAGATGAGGATGAGCGAGGTCGCGGCGGGCAGACCCGACCCCTGCATCCCGCTCGCCGGACGGATCGAAGGGTATTCCAGCGAATTCTTTGAGGCGATCGATACGGCGATGGACATCAATCCGAGCAGGCGCCTGCAGACCGCTGCCAAATGGAAAAGCATGATCGCCGACGCCGATTGCGAAGAACTCGCAAGGCATGCGTCGCTGGTGCGTCCGACCAGCAAGGATCTCAGTCTTGATCTCGAACTGTCGCTGACACGGCTGGTCAAGGAAACCAACCACGAGGTGAGCAGGTCGAGCGCATCTCCGGAACCAACGGAGGTGGCGGCAAGCGATCCGAAAGAGCCGGCAAAGCCCGTATGGATCGATGAATTCAACAAAGAATCGCTGAGCCTGTCCTCCGAACCGCCTTCAATCGGCGGAGAGCCCGAAGAGGCATGCGCACCCGAACCGCGATTTGGAGACATCGTGCCTTCCGACATCGGCGCGCCTTCCCAGTCGGGGACCACGGACTGGATTGGCCGAGCGCACGAAAAGCAAGAAATCCTGCGTGTGGAGCGCGAACGGTCCCTGGGCCTTTTCGACGAGGAGACCACTTCAGACGTCGGTTCGGCGTTTCCCGATTCCGCGTCGGATCCTTTAGAGGAAGGTGCCGGCCAGATGCCGCCGATCAGTCACCAGCCAAGCCGCTATCGTCCCCTTGGCATCCTTTTCCTGCTGATCAGCTTCTGCTTCGTGTTCTTCATCGAAACACCCTGATGTTTCGCATCGGCCGGGCCGACGATATTCCCTCGGTCCAGGGCATGACCCCGCCCGAGCGGTTCGATGCCACCAATCTGCCGGCGTTGCCGGGCCGTGGCCTCGATCTGGCGCGGGGACGGTTCTTGACCATCATCTGGGCCACCGGCTTTCGTCTGGATTTCAGCTGGCTGAACCTGCCGGATGTGTCGGAATGGCAATTAAGATGCTGGCCGCGCGGAAAGGACGGGTGACCCGGTACGACGGTGTTGCCGTTGAAACCGAATGCGCCGATGCCACGCTTTCCAGGCGCCGTTGCAGACGTGCGTGTCCGTTCAGGTCACAACTGACGAGACCGAACGGGTGATGGCGGATTTCGTCGCACGCGCTCTTTCCATGAAGCCTTGGTTTCTGGCCGCGTGCGATCCGCAGTTGGTCGGGTCGAGCGTGAGTGTGCAAAGGGAGGGTCAGGCGCCGGGCGCGTGCGAGGTGGTGAGCAGCGTGCGGCCTTCAGCCGAATACCGCCAAGCCCTGATCGATCCGGGCCAGGATCGCATAGGTCAGAACGGCGAGGAGACCGCAAAGCGCCACGCCTGCGATGACCAGGAGGATCAGAAGACGACGCACCCTTGTCCTGAGGCTGGCGTCGCGCTCCCGGTCCTCCGAAAGCCTCGCGATTCCGAAGACCTGAAGTTCTATTCCAGCCAGCAGCATGCCAAGGACAAGGAACACGCCGCTGACGAAGAGGCTGATTTCCAGGAATTCGGTGCTTTGGGGCGCACGGTCGGCAATGAAGAGGCTGGCGGTTATCAGGATACCGGCGGAGGCAGACAGGACGGCCGCACCGGTGAACACGAGTGCGAAGATGAATGTCAGAAGTCGCATCCCGCCCTCGTGGTCACAGGGTGCGCGCCAGCAGAAGCGGGCGCGCACCCGAGGTTTTTCACTCGATTCCGAAGTAGATGTCGAACTGGACAGTCGATCCCGTCCGGTTGATCACCTCGACCACGTGGTCGCCATTCTGCCAGAGCTGGCCGCGATATGGCGTCTCGATCGAGATTTCATCCAGAAGAGCGGTCCCGTTCGGATTGAGGATCCGGTAGGTCAGCGGCGCACCTGCCGGCGAGACGCTCACGTCGAGGAACTGCCCGTCGCGTGCACCGAGTTCATAACGGACTGTCATGCGCGGCGGAAGCTGGGCCGGGAATTCGAAAGAGCTTGCGCCCGAGGGAAAACGCACGCGCTCTGTCGTGATGGTCTGCTGGGACCCGGAACCGCTGCCGCCCGTCTGGTAGGGGCTGCCGCCGCCGCGCACGAACTCTGGCCAGTACTTCTGTTCGGCGAAAAACTCGACCAGCGTTGTTCCGGACCGGTCGTAGGAGCAGCTGTAATTGGCGCTCCTGGTCTCAAGATATATGATGCCGTTGACGGCATGGGTGCCGTCGGTGCGCTGGTTTTCGTAAGTCGCTTCCGTCCGCGCCTCGAATTCCTGATAGAACTGCTGCGACGCCAGTCTGCAATCCTCGATCATGTAGTCCGGAGACTGGGCCTGCGCGACACCGCCGGCGACGCAAATTGCCCCGGTGACAAGCGCTGCAAGTGAAAGATGTTTCATGAATTCTACCCCTTCATTGTAAGGTTGCCGGCTTAAGCGGCGCCTTCGCTGCCGACGAACATCACTTCGGCGACACGGCCATCATTCGAGACGAGGCAACGCCACTGAGCGCGCTGCGGCCCGACGAGCATGTAGACGGCATTGTTGGCCTGCGAGAATTCGGTGCCGACCACGTCGACCGCACCATCTGTCTGTGCATCGACCGCGTTGCGGCAGGCGGTTACAGCGGCGTTGCTGACGTCTGCAGAGAATCCGACGTTGGGGAACATCGGGTTCGATGTCGCCGGGGCCCCGGTGTCTTCGACGCAGCCCGCCAGAAGGACGGCGGCGGCGAGACCCATGGTGATTTTGACGGATGATTTCATTTTGGTTTCCTTCCTTGAATGACGGTTTTCGGGCCTTGCCCGACTATGATGCTCCCCTTTGAAATCCTGCGGAGGATGCCGGAGAACTCAATCAATCTTGACTTACGTTATGGAGGCTTCAGACCTTGCGTCCTCGAGTTGATCGCGTCCGGCAAGATTCCAGGCCGGACGCGACTTGGACAGCAGATACTCGATAACCACGGGGCGGGTCGGGGTATGGGTACCGGCCCCCGTACTCGTCAGAGCCGCCCGAAACGGGTATTGAATATCTGACCTTCGGCATTGGTTTCGCAGACAAGGTGCCGGTGGCCGGACGCGACTTCGATGTAATAGGAAGCGGCGCCTTCCTGCGCTGCCTTGATGACATGAATGTCATGGCGTCCGACGTTCATGGCGGAGGCGGCATCGGCGACGCAACTGCTGAGCGCGGCCTGCGGCACCCGCGTTCCGTTCACGTCCCGGCTCTTGTGTGCGAGACGGTTCATGCGTTCCTTGTGGCCGGCATCATAGCCCTGCGCGAAGGCGGTACTGCTGCGATACGCGTCGAACGGCTCGTTATGAAGCCCGTCGCGGTAGCCGCGCTCAAACTCGGCGGTCTCTTCCGCGGTGTTCGGGCGGTATCCTTCGCGATAATGGTTCTCGTTGTGCGAAAAAGCCGCGATCCCGAGAATGGCCAGCGCTGCAAGCTCGGCTTTTTCCTTTTCGCTCAGGGCAAGTGCGGGGCCGCTCCAGACCTGCAGCGCAAGCGCCGCAGCGGTAACTGCAATGAGTGGTTTCTTCATGAAAGGCTTCCTGACGTTGCGGATGAACACAATCGAAAGGATTAGAAAAACAACCATAGGTAACAACTGAGAAAGATATCGATTGCTGAATGCCGCTCAGCTAAAACGCGGGCGTGCGTCGGCTGCATACGGTCTAACCGCGGAGAATTCAGGCGAGGGAGCGGGCAGGGCGTCTGGACTTACTGGGCAGCGATCCCGACAAATCTTACCTGGGCCTCCAACCAACGCGCCAGTCCCCGGATGACGGGATCGCGCTCTCGCGACAGCTTGTAACACAGCTTGTAGAAGCGACCGGCCGGAAGTTCCGCAGGGTCAATCTGTACGAGATCGCCCCTCTCAAGAGCATCCGCCACAAGGAAATCCGGAACAAGCGCCGCGCCGACCCCAGTTTCCGCGAGGCCCATCGCCAGCAGGTAATGCGTGCAACGCACTAACCTGCCGTCCACCGAGCCGGCGTAATCCACGCCCGATACATCGGAAAAGTCGCGCCAGTCTTCGGCAAGACTGCCGGGATCGAGATCGGTTGTGATCAGGCGCAGAGGCATGCCGTTTCCGCCGCGGGGCATTGTCGGGCTGCCGACTGCAATCAGCATTTCTTCAAAAAGCGTCGACGACGTGAACCCCTCTTCCACTTCTCCGGCGGTGATGACGATGTCAGCGATCGTGTCGGTCTGCAGCGGGTCGCTGGCATAGAGGCGAAGTTCGACGTCGACTGAAGATTCACGATCCAGAAACTCGGGTAGTCTCTTTGCCAGCCATGTCGGTCCAAGACTGGAGCATACGGCGAGACGGACAAGCGGTTTCGACTTGCCCACGGTGTTCTCGATGACCCGGTCCAGGTTGGCCAGCATGCCCGACACGTGCTGGAAAAGCTGTTCACCTGTCTCGGTCAGGCGTATGCCGCGCCCTGATTTGGCAAGAACTTCCTCGCCCAGATAGCTTTTCAACTCGCGCAACTGGTGACTGATAGCGCTGGGAGAGACGTTGAACTCGTCCGCTGCCGCCTTGACCGATCCGTGACGCGCGACAGATTCGAAATACTGCAGAGATCGAAGCAGGCGCGGATCCCTGACCAAGGCGCGGTTATTTGCCATCAGAACGCACTACCCTTTGATCAAAACACATGCAGATTCCAATAGAACTGGGTCTTGGTCAATCCGGCATCGTGAAACCACGCTACATGACTGGCGGGGCCCGACCTCAGCTGAGCCGCCGCATTCCCCGTGTCAGCCCTTCCAGCGTCAACGGCACCATGCGGTCCGCGCCGATGATCTGCCGGATCATCTGGGTCGACTGTGTGTATTGCCAGTGGCGCTCTGGCACAGGGTTGATCCAGAGAAGATCGGTCCATTGCGCCGCCGCACGCCGCAACCATGTCTCACCCGATTCCTCGTTCCAGTGCTCGTTCGCGCCGCCTGGGATGGCGATCTCGTAGGGCGACATCGAGGCGTCGCCGACGAAGATGCATTTGTAACCCCTGCCGAACTTGTTGATCAGGTCCCAGGTCGGGGTGCGGTCAACCCAGCGGCGGCGGTTTTCCCGCCAGACACCTTCGTAAAGGCAGTTGTGGAAGTAGAAATGTTCGAGGTGCTTGAACTCGGTCCGGACCGCCGAGAACAGCTCTTCCACCATGTGGACATGGGGGTCCATCGAACCGCCGACGTCGAGAAACAGCAGCACGCGCACGGCGTTGCGCCGCTCGGGCCTGGTCTTGACGTCGAGATAGCCATGTTCTGCGGTCGAACGGATCGTGCCATCGAGGTCCAGTTCCTCCAGCGCGCCCTCGCGTGCCCATTGCCGAAGCCGCTTGAGTGCAACCTTGATCGTCCGCGTCCCGATTTCGCGCGTGTCGTCGAAATCGCGGAACTCGCGCCGGTCCCAGACCTTGATCGCGCGCTGGTGGCGTGAGCTATCCTGACCGATCCGGACGCCCTCGGGATTGTACCCGTAGGCCCCGAAGGGCGAGGTTCCTGCAGTGCCAATCCATTTTGAGCCGCCCTGGTGCCGGCCCTTCTGCTCCTCGAGCCGCTGGCGCAACGTTTCCATCAGCTTATCGAACCCGCCAAGGGCCTCGACCTCGGCCATCTCCTCGGGGGACAGGTGCTTTTCGGCCATTTTCCGAAGCCAGTCCTCGGGCAGGTCCAGCGCGGCGAGAACCGCATCGGCCGGGATCGCCTCGACGCCTTCGAAGGCGGCGGCGAAGGCGCGGTCGAAGCGGTCCATATGGGCTTCGGATTTCACCATGCTGGTCCGGGCCAGGTAATAGAACGTATCGATGTCCCATGTCGCCAAGCCGGCATCGAGCGCTTCGAGAAAGGTCAGGAATTCGCGCAGGCTGACGGGCAGCCCGCTTTGCCTCAGGTGCTCGAAGAAGCGCAGGAACATCAGGAAAACACGAAGTGTTCCAGAAGTAGCCCGCCGAAGACGCCGGCCACCGCGAAGGCGATGCCGTAGCCGGCGGCGTATTGCGCGATATCCGCGGCCGTGCCCTTGCGGCGGCGCGCGGTGAGGGCGCCGATAATCGCGCCGATCAGTCCCGCGATCAGTGCGATCATGTCCGTTCTCCTGTTCTTGCCCGCGGGCTGATCGCCCGGATTTCTGCGGCGCGTTCGCGCACTTCCTTCTCGCTGCCGAACCCGTAGCGGGCCCATGCCAGCGCCTCGTCCTGAACCCGGCGCGCATCCCAGTCGCGGTCGAGCAGAACCAGCGCCTCGGCCTTGACCATGAGCAGAAGCGACAGAAGCGCGGCGTGTTCGGCCTCGTTCACCGCGTCGAGGCTCTGGTCGACGAGGTTGATCGCGACCTCGGCGCGGCCCGCCGACAGCTGGAACGCCGCCACCTGCATCGCCACATGCGCTTCCTGGATCGCCGTGTCCGGCCGGCTCTGATAGATGCGCCCTGCTTCGAGGAACGCCGCCAGCGCCGTCTCGGGCGCGTTCGAAAGGGAGAGACGCCCAAGAATGTAATAGGAGAAGGCAAGACGGGAATCGTTCGGACCGAACTGGCGGGCCAGCGAGACCGCGCGCTCTGCGGCGGCAATCCGGCGGTTGCGCGATGTGCGCGGCATCGTCGCGGTGCCAATCTCGTTCTGCCAGGCCGCGAACTCGGTGGTCGCGTCACTTGTCCCGCCACGGCGGCCCGATGGGTTCAGACGGTTCAGGATCGTGGGCAGGCGCGCCGCAACCTCGGGTTCCCGCATGCCGTTTTGCAGGGCCGGGTCGTAAAACGCCCTCAGGATCAGCATGTCGAAGCCGGTCAGGACGGTATGGAAATTGTCGTCGTTGAAGATCGATTCCGGCAGCCGGTAGAGATCGTTGACCGGACCGAGCGCCTGGCTGATCTCTTCGTGAAGACAGTCGCGGATCTCCTGCGGGCTGACATCGACCGGCAGGAAGACGGCCATTCGCTTGCGTTCCGTCAGCTCGGTCCAATAGGTGGTGGGGTCGTTGCGCCGTGCCCGGTATTCTTCCCAGCTCGACACGTTCGGCCGCACGAAGCAGGCCGCCGACGGTGCGACGCTCTGGATCTGGGCCCGGCTGACCGGAACGATGGTGATCGAGGCTGGCCCGTCGCCGCCGACGCGGCTGATCGGGATGCCCGCCTCGCGGCGCAGTCGGGAAATAAGCCGGTCGAGGTCCGGTCCAAGGCTGGCGGGAGGGTTCCCCGCGACACGCACCGTGACCGGTCCTTCGAACCGCGTGAAGCGCGGCATCTTTTCGCCGTTCTCCAGCCTGAAGGTCAGGTCCAGGAAATCACGCGCGATCTGGACGTTCGATTTCGACGGCGGGCGCACAGAGACGGCAGAGAAGGTCTTCATCGGCGGCAGCGAGATCTCGGGTCCGGCGCGGCGGCTGGTCTCGGTCGTGGTGCAGGCTGCGAGCGCGAGGGCGCCGAGAAGGGTCAGTACGGTTCTCATCAGGCCCTCGTGTACTTGATGAAGGGGGTGACCTGCCCGATCCGGTCGTACAGCTTGCGGGCCTCGGCGTTGAAATCCTGCGTCAACCAGTAGACCGAGGGCGCGCCCGCAGCGTCCGCTGCGGCATAGACCGCCTCGATCAGGGCCCGTCCGACGCCCTTGCCCCGAACGTCGGGGTCTGCGTAAAGGTCCTGCAGGTAGCAGACGTTCTCGATCTTCCAGCCGTGGCGGTGGAAAAGGTAATGCGTCAGTCCGACAGGCTGCCCATCAACTTCGGCGATCAAGCCTATGTAATCATTTGGATCGTTTCCGAGAAGCCGCTCGAAATAGGCGGCATAGACCTCTTCGGGCACTTCCGTTTCGTAAAACGCCAGGTAGTCGCGCCAAAGGCGGCGCCACTGGGCCTCGTCGCTTCGCGTCAGGGGGCGGACAAGCACGCTCATGTGGACTGTCTAGCCGCTTGGGACGGCGGTTTCCACAGGATTTGGAGGGCAGCGGCCGTCATGCCAGCCATGCCAGCGACAGGAGCGACAGAACGCTCGTCCAGACGATGACAGGAGCGATGTTGTCGGTCTTCACCCCGTAGAGCAGCGCCAGCGAAAAACTCATCGCTCCCGCCGGCCCGGCGGAGGCCATGAGGAACAACTGCCGCCAGTCGCTGTCCGGCGCGCCAATCGCGAAGGCGGCAGCGACGAGAAGCGGCAGACCCAGCAGTTTTGCCGCCGAAATCGCCGCGATCGTCGGACCCGGACGGATGCTGTGCGAGGACAGGACCACGCCCATCGCGAACAGCATCATGGGCGCGGCGCCCGCGCCTGCAAAGCGCGCGGCCGTCTGGATGGGTTCGGGAATGGGGACCGAGGCAAGGTTCAGCGCGATCGACAACAGGATCGTGCCCAGTACCGGATTGCGCGCCATACGCCGGAAAGTGCCGCTCAGATCGCCTTTCCCGGCGATCAGTTCGCTGCTGATGATGAAGAACGCGAAGGAAACCGAGGCATCCAGCGCGACGATGGCTGTGATCGGCATCGCGCCGGCTTCGCCATAGATCAGAGTCGCGATGGGCCAGATGTAGAGAAGCGTGTTCACGAAGACGACCGCCATGCCCAGAAGCCATGCCTCTGCAAGGTCGCAGCCGAGCACATGGCGGGCGAGCAGGAAGGCGAGGGTGAAGCCGATCACCTCGCACAGTGCATAAAGACCAAGCGCACCCCAATGGATCGCGCCAAGGTCCAGCCCGGTCAGCAGCATGAAGATCAGTGGCGGCTGCAGAACGAGGAAAGCGATCCGGTTGACCGCGCGCGCCTCGTCGATGCTTGCCGTTTTCATCCGGCCCATGACGAAGCCAAGCGCCAGCATGGCGAAGACGGGCAGGATGTTGTGGGTGAGGACGTGAAGCATTAGGCGGTGATCCAGCCTTTTTCGACCATCAGGGCGAGAGCATCGGGAAATCTGCCAAGGTCGATCTCGACCGGTTGATGGAGCGGATGTTTTCCGGCCTTTGGGGTGACCTTGTGCCACCAGTCGAGCTGCTCCTGACTGATGGGGCGATAGGTCAGGGTATGGCCACTCAGTTCGACGCTGTTCAATGCAAGTGCCAGGGTACAGTCGACCTGATCACTTTGGGTCACTGTCGTCGAGAGGAGCGGCTTGCCCCGATAAAGGACGCAGAGGTCGCGGCGTGTTGTCAAAGGATCGACGAAGACGTCCAGCCGGGTCTTGAGCGGTGTGCCTTCGATGCCGCCCTTCTTCGTTCCGTAATGGGTGACGTAATTGTTCCTGCGGAAAACCTCACATGAGGAGCGGATCGTATCTGCCGGGAAATTCGGGAATTTCTCCAGTTTTTTAAGGCCCTATTCAGTCGCCGCAATCAGCCGTTCTCCGATAATCTCGGGATCGTTCGGCAGTGACAGGAAATCCCGCGGGTCGAAGGGAACATCGGTCCATAGACTGTTGTCCACGTTGACGTCAAAGCCGGGTTTCGGATGCGCCGCAAATGAGATGCCAAACGCCGTGATCCATCCATCGCCGAAGGGCAGGTTAAGTCTTTCCGCGAAAAGATCGCCGCTGACCTGAGCCGTCAGCGCCAGTGTCCGTTCCCGGCGCATGTCTTCGATCTGCTTTGCAAGGGCTGTCAGAGTCGTGTCGCGACTTCCCTCGGGCAAGACATCCTCGACATTCCAATAGGTATCGAACGCCCGGAAAAGCCTGGGTTCGGCGGCCATCTAGCCCCGGCCACGCGCCATGAAGGCCAAACGCTCGAACAGATGCACGTCCTGCTCGTTCTTCAGAAGCGCGCCGTGAAGCTTTGGCAGCACGTCTTTGCCGTCGCGCCTGAGGTCTTCGGGCGCAAGATCCTCGGCAAGGATCAGTTTCAGCCAGTCCAGGACCTCGGAGGTGGAGGGTTTCTTCTTCAGCCCCGGCGTCTCGCGGATCTCGAAGAATTCGGTCAGTGCGGTCGTCAGCAGGCGTTCCTTGATGCCGGGGAAATGCACTCCCACGATGGCCTTAAGGACGTCCATGTCAGGGAAGCGGATGTAGTGGAAGAAGCAGCGGCGCAGGAAGGCGTCCGGTAACTCCTTCTCGTTGTTCGAGGTGATGATGACCACGGGGCGCTGTCTGGCGCGGACCGTCTCGCCGGTCTCGTAGACGTGGAACTCCATCCGGTCGAGCTCCTGCAACAGATCGTTCGGAAACTCGATGTCGGCCTTGTCGATCTCGTCGATCAGCAGGACAACGCGCTCGCCGGCCGCAAACGCCTCCCAGAGCTTTCCCCGCTTGATATAGGCACCGATGTCGTGAACCTTCTCGTCTCCCAGCTGGCTGTCGCGCAGCCGGCTGACGGCATCGTATTCGTAAAGACCCTGTTGGGCCCGCGTCGTCGATTTCACATGCCATTCGATGATCGGCATATCGAGAGCCGAGGCGACCTGGCGCGCCAGTTCGGTCTTGCCCGTGCCGGGCTCTCCCTTGACCAGAAGCGGCCGCTCCAGCCTGATTGCCGCGTTCACCGCCACGGCCAGGTCATCCGAAGCGATATAGGCGTCCGTTCCCTCGAACCTCATGTCTTCCGGGTATCCTTCGATGAATGTCAGGCAGGCCAGCCTAGACCGCGACCTTTGGGCCTTCAAGGGGAGCGATCGTGTAGTGACAACCCATTGGCGATGCGATATGTGCCCGGCCATGAGGAGCCGGACAGTCGAGTACGTGTGTGGTGGACCGCAGTCCGGGGAAGCGAATAATGAATAAAAAGGGGAACAACATGAAAGCTGAGGTTTTCCTCCCGGACGATTATCGCCCCGCCGAAGACGAACCCTTCATGAACGAGCGTCAGCTCGAGTATTTCCGCAGAAAGCTGCTGAACTGGAAAGCGGAACTGCTGGACGACAGTAAATCCACCATCGAAGGCCTTCAGGGCTCGACTCGCAACATCCCCGACATCGCCGACCGTGCCAGCGAAGAAACCGACCGCGCTCTCGAACTGCGCACCCGGGACCGCCAGCGCAAACTGGTCGCCAAGATCGACTCGGCGCTTCGCCGAATCGATAACGGCGAGTACGGCTATTGCGAGGAAACCGGCGAGCCGATCTCGCTCAAGCGCCTCGACGCTCGTCCGATCGCGACGCTGAGCCTCGAAGCGCAGGAGCGCCACGAAAGGGCCGAGAAGGTCCATCGCGACGACTGATCGCCCGGACCGGCCGGAAAAAAGGATTGCGCCCGTCTTGATCGGTATCAAGGCGGGCGTTTCCATGTCTGGTAGCCACGATCTGTCAGGGCAGAAAGGAAACGTCAGGTGAAGATCACCATCGCGGGAGCGGGGATCGCCGGACTGTCGGCGGCGCGGGCATTGGCACAAACGGGCCACGAGGTGCGCGTCTGCGAAAAAAGCCCGGAAATCAGCGAGGTCGGGGCCGGAATTCAGGTGAGCCCGAACGGGTATGCCGTGCTGCGCGCCCTTGGCCTGTCCGATGCGCTGGATTCCGTCTCGATCCGCGCAGACACGCTGCGCATGGTCGACGGGCCGACGGGACGGGAGGTCGTGTCTCTCGACCTGACGCGCGCCGGCGGGGAAGGCGGCTGGCGCTTCGTGCACCGCGCGCGACTGATCGACGTGCTGAAGGACGGCGCAGTCGAGGCCGGGGTGACGCTCGAGACCGGTGCGGCGATCGATCCGCCGCCCGCCGGCGCGGCCTTGCCGGGCGATGACCTACTGATCGGTGCCGACGGGCTGAAGTCCCGCATGCGCGCCCGCGTCGACGAGGCGTCAAAGCCGTTCTTCACCGGGCAGGTGGCCTGGCGGGCGCTCCTGCCCGAAGCCGGCGGCCAGCCCGTTGTGGAGGTTCACATGGGGCCGGGGCGTCACCTGGTCAGCTATCCCTTGCAGGGCGGTTTGCGAAATATCGTGGCGGTCGAGGAGCGTCAGGGCTGGGCGGAAGAGGGCTGGAGCCATCAGGACCACCCGGCCAACCTCAGGGGCGCCTTCGCCGGTTTCTCGCCGCGCGTGCAGGGTTGGCTCGAAAAGGTCGGCGACGTGCATCTCTGGGGCCTGTTCCGGCACCGTGTCGCGGACCGCTGGCACAGTGGCCATCAGGCCCTGATCGGTGACGCGGCGCACCCGACGCTGCCCTTCCTCGCACAGGGCGCGAACATGGCGCTGGAGGATGCCTGGGTGCTGGCCGATTGCCTGTCCGCAGGCCCCATGGCGGACGCCCTGGCGCGCTACCAGTCGCGGAGAAAGTCGCGGGTTACGCGCGTCGTCGATGCGGCCACCGCGAATGCCCGGAATTACCATCTGTCGTCGCCGGTTGTCCGCTACGTCGCGCACGGCGGGTTGAGGGTTCTGGGCGCGGTCGCGCCGGACCGGTTGCTCGGCCGCTTCGACTGGCTTTACCGTCACGATGTGACCCGCGCCTGATCTGTCTTTTCTTTATGCCCCTCATGTGCTTTGCCCTCTGCCATGAGCGTTGTCCGCGAAGCATATGATCTGAAAGTCGCGTCCGGGGACCTGTCGCCCGACGAAGCCCAGTTCGCGGCCGTGGCCGAACTGGACCGCATTGCCGAAGCGATGGCGCGGCGTCCCGAACGCAAGGGGCTGGGCGGGTTTTTCGCGAAGAAGCCGCCGCCTATCCCCGGGCTCTATCTCTGGGGCGGCGTCGGGCGCGGAAAATCCATGCTGATGGATCTTTTCCACGAGGTCGTCCAGACGCCCAAGACGCGCCGTGTTCATTTCCATTCGTTCATGCAGGAAGTGCAGGCCGCGCTGCACCGCGCCCGGCAGACAGGCGTCGACGACGCGATCCGCCCGGTGGCCGACGACATGGCCGAGGGGCTGAACCTTCTCTGCCTCGACGAAATGCAGATCACCGACATCGCCGACGCGATGATCGTGGGTCGCCTGTTCCAGCGGATCATGGACGCAGGCGTCACCATCGTGACTACCTCGAACCGCGAGCCCGACGCGCTTTACAAGGACGGGTTGAACCGGGCGCTGTTCCTGCCGTTCATCGAGCTTCTGAAGCAACGGATGGCCGTGCATGAACTGGTGTCGCCCCGCGACTATCGCCAGAACCGGCTCAAGGACGCCCAGACATATTTCTGGCCCGCCGATGCGGGTGCCCAGGCGGAGATCAACGCAATCTGGGACGATCTGACCGGGGATGCCCGAAATTCACTGGTGCTTCACGTGAAGGGGCGCGAGGTGGAATTGCCGCTTTTCGCCAACGGCATCGGCCGGGCGCGGTTCTATGATCTCTGCGGCAGGCCGTTGGGGCCGGCGGACTATCTTGCGATCGCCGACGTTGTGCGTGTCCTGATCCTCGAAGACATCCCGAGGCTGTCGGCCGACAACTACAACCAGGCGCGCCGCTTCGTCACGCTGATCGACGCGCTTTACGAGGCGCGGGTCCGGCTGATCGCCACGGCAGCGGACGAGCCTGAGCGGCTCTATCTCGAAGGCGAGGGCAGTTTCGAATTCGAGCGCACGGCCAGCCGTTTGCGCGAGATGCAGTCCGAAGGCTGGGGCAAGGCCTAGGAGACGCCGCCGTCTGTCTCTCGGATGAAGAGAACCAGAAGCAAGGCCCCAGCCGACAGCCCAAGCACGCTTGCCGTCAGCGGAAAGGCCGTTCCGTCGAACATCTGGCCCACGGGGGCGGCCAGAAGGATGCTGGCCACGGTCGAAGTGGCGCTGACCACCGAGGACGCCATGCCCGCGATATGCCCCATGGGTTCGAGCGCGATGGCGTTCATGTTCCCGATCCCCAGCCCCGCCATGTAGAAGACGGCCGTGATCCAGAGGAAGGTGATCGCAAAGGGCGGCGGCCCGGCGGACCAGAGGGCAAGCTGGCCAAGCAGGAACAGCGCCGTGAGGACCGCTAGGACCAGGAGCGCCAGCGTTACGACGCGCTTCATGCCGAAGCGGACGACCACCATTGCATTCAACAGGCTGGAGCTTGCCGTGATCGCTGCCATGAAGCCGAACCAGAGAGGAAATGTCTCTTCCTTGCCGTAGATCTGGCCGAAGACGGCCTGGCTGGACATGAGCGCCGAGAACAGCATGCCGAAGACCAGCGTCTGCACCCCGATCGCCAGCACGACCTGACGGTTCGAGAAAACCTCCGCGAGGCCCTCGGCCAGCTTGCCGAGACGGAACGGGCGGCGGCGATCGTGAGGCAGAGTCTCGGGCAGGCGTGTCAGAAGCCAGAGCATCGAGAGCGCCGAGAAGACCGCGAAGGCCATGAAGATCGCGCGCCAGCCGAAGGCCCAGGCGATACCCGCTCCAAGGCTCGGGGCAACAACCGGAACCAGAGTGAAGACGATCATGATGAAACTGGTGATCCGCGCCATCTGGCGGCCGGAGAAGAGATCCCGAACGATGGCGATTGCCGTGACGCGGGGCCCGGCGGCGCCGAGGCCCTGAACGGCGCGAGCCATCAGAAGTTCGTCCAGGCTGTCACTTGTGGCGCCGTAGAGCGCGGCGAGCGAGTATATGATCGCGCCGCCCACCGCGACAGGCCGGCGGCCAAGCGCATCGCTGAGAGGACCGGAGAACAGCGTGCCGGCTCCCATACCGATAACGAAGGCCGCAATGATCAGTTGCGCGCGGTTCGGGTCGGCGGGGTTCAGCGTCTGCCCGATCTCGGGCAGGGCGGGCAGCATGGCGTCGATGGAAAAGGCGATGGTGGCCGACAGCATGGCCAGAAGCGCCACCAGTTCGACGCGCGAGATCGGCTCCCGCGGCGCTTCCTTCGCCGTGATGTCAGTGGGCATGGCCGTCCGGCCTCCGGACCGCGCTCATTCCTCGGATTTCAGTCGTTCGGAGATCTCGTCGATGACCTGAAGCCACAACTCGGTCGGTTGCGCGCCGGGCAGCACATGCTGGTTGGCGAGAACGAACGTCGGAACACCGGTCACGCCACGCTGGCGGGCATGTTCGTCGCGCGCGCGGATGTCCTCGAGATCGGCGCCGCTGTCGAACAGCCGCGCGATCATCTCGCGGTCCAGTCCCACACCTTCTGCGATCGAGAGCAGAACCTCCCGGTCTCCGATGTCCCGGCCTTCCTCGAAATAGGCCTTGAAAAGCCGCGACACCACGGCGGTCTGGCGCCCCTCCAGTCCGGCCCAGTGGATCAGGCGGTGCGCGTCGATGGTGTTGGGCGTGCGCTGGATCGCACCGAAATCGATCTTCAGTCCCGCAGCCTCGGCGGCCCCGGCGATGCGGGAATAGATGCGTACCGCGTTTTCCTTGCCGCCGAACTTGGTCTCGAGATACTCGCGCCGGTCCATCCCGCCTTCGGGCATGTCCGGGTTCAGCTGGAACGGATGCCACTGGATGGTCAGCGCGTGCTCGGGCCGGGCTTCAAGTGCGCGGTCGAGGTTCGCCTTGCCGATATAGCACCACGGGCAGATGGGGTCGGAGAGAATGTCGAGCGTGATCATGACCCGGCCTCGTTGTCAGTCCTGAGCGCCCGGCGCAAGAGCTTTCCGTTCGGATTGCGCGGAAGTGAAGCGTGGTGGACGAAGAGGCGCGGCTGTTTGTGCCGGGCCAGGTGTTGCGTGGCATGTGCACGCAGAACGGTCTCGGGGATCGGCGCATCGGCCGCATAATGCAGCGCGACCACCACCGTCTCGGCGTCAAGCGCGTGATCCACGGCGGCCGCATCGTGGACGCCCGGGCAGCGGCTCATGGCCTCCTCGATCTCCAGCGGAGACAGCCGGAACCCGCCAGCCGTCAGCACGTCGTCGTTGCGCCCCGCATAGACGATCGCCCCATCTTCGCGCATCTGTCCCATGTCGCCGGTCCGGAACCAGTCGCCATCGAGGCGCGGCGTGGCGTCGCCCAGATATCCCAGAATCAGCCCCGGATCGCTCTTGTGCACCGCGATCTCACCGGTCTCGCCGCGGGGCACCGCTCCGTCCGGTCCCAGAATGGCGACCGCTCGTCCGGGTTGGGCATAGCCCAGCGTGCCGGCCGGGGCAGGGCGCGTGGGCGAGCCCGAGATGAAGGTCGAGCATTCCGACTGTCCGAAAGCTTCGTGCAGGTCGGTGCCCATCCTGTCCCGCCAGCGCTCGCGCAGGCTCTCCGACAGTTTCTCACCCGCCGACAGCCCATGGCGCAGCTTTGGGAAGGGCGCGGGCTCGGCCCTCAGGATCCGCCGGAAAACGCCCGGAGAGGCGGCGAGCAGCGTCGCCTCGTGGCGCCTGATCAGAAGAGGCAGCATGTCTGGCGTGACGCCGGGGCCGGGAATCAGCGCGGTGGCGCCAACGGTCCACGGGTCGAGAAGGCCGGTCCCCAGCGTATAGGTCCAGTTGAAGGCGCCTGCGTGCAGAATGCGGTCTTCGACGGTCAACCCGTACCAGCCGTCGAACATCATCCTCCGCGCAAGGATCGCGCGATGGGCATGGACGACGCCCACCGGCGCGTTCGAGGTGCCTGAGGTGAAGACGACGTAACCGGGTCGTTCAGGGTCTCCCTCGATTACCCCGGTCAGAGGTTCCGCAGCCTCAAGCTCGGCCATCGAAAGGACAGGCAAGCCCGGCGGCAGGGCGATGCCGGGGGCGCAGAGAACGGCCTTCGGGCGCAGAACATCGGCGATCCGCGCGATCTCGGTTTCGTTCAGCGCGGCGGAACTGGGCACGGGCACGATCCCCGCGGCCACCGCCCCGAGAAAGGCCAGCGGAAACTCGGTCGTGTTTCCCAGCCGGAGCAGCAAACGGTCCCCGGGCTCAAGTCCCGCCTGCACCAGCGCGGCCCCGGTGGCCAGCACGCTGTCGCGAAGCCGCCCGTAACTCCAGCGCTCGGAGCCCGAAGGTTTCAGAACCGTCAGGGCGATCTTGTCGTCGCTCGCGCCGTTGGCCCAAAGCACATGATGCGCCAGGCTGAAGCGCGCTGGCGGATCAAGGTCGGTGCGATGGTCCTCGACGGAGAGCATGGGGCCGGATTAGGCAGCCCGGCCCGCCGATGCAAGAGAGCGGGTAAAGGTCACTCGGCCGCGACGGCGATCTTGCGGTTCAGCCATGCCGGAAGGAACAACGTCTCGACCAGTTCCTCGGCCTCCGCCACCGTCACGTCGGCGTGGCGGGCGATGTCGCTGCAGAAGGACGACATGCTGATCGCGGGCATGCCGCCGGGGCGCCCCAGATCCACGCAGGGGGCGCATTGCCGCACCACGTCGAGAAATCCGTTCCAGTCGCCTTGCACCGATGCCCATGTCATCTCGCGCCCTCCGGGGTTGACCGCCCGGGCATCGTTTCACCGAAACTTTAATCAAAGATTAACGATACAACTCACGCGGCCTTCAGATGCACCGCTTCCAGCCGCCGCGCCGCCAGCCAGCTTGCCGCCGACATCAGCGCCGCCATCCCCAGGCACCCGGCCACGCCACCAAGCTGAAAGCTGAGCCCCGACAGAAGCGTGCCCAGAAGCCGCCCTGCGGCATTCGACATGTAGTAGAACCCCACGTCCAGAGTGACCCTCTCGGATTTCGAGAATTCGAGGATAAGGTAGGAATGCAGCGCCGAGTTCAGCGCGAACACCGCGCCAAAGACCAGCAGCCCCGCGATCACCACCGCCGTCAATCCTGGCAGGTCCGACCATGCCGCCACCGCCAGAAGCGCAGGGATCAGCGCCAGAAGCCCGACCCAGAACCGTGCCGCCGCCACTGTTCCGGCCGGGGTGCCGGTCTGCGATTTTAGGATTCGCGGCGCATTTGCCTGAACCGCCCCATAAAGCACGATCCAGGCCGCCATGAACGCGCCGATCAGAAAAAACGCCTGCCGTGCGCCCTCGGTCGTGCCATCCGACAGGACGCCGTAGAAAAAGACCGGGATGCCGACCACGAACCAGGTGTCCCGCGCGCCAAAGAGGAACATGCGCGCCAGCGACAAGGCCCGGATGTTCGGGTCCTCGGGGATGACCGCCGAAACCTTGGTGCCCTTCTTGCCACCGGGCAGGCCTCTCGGCATGAACAGAACGATCGCCGTCAGGATCAGCGCCAGCGCCACCGCCATCCCGATGACCGAGGCGGCAAAGCCGAACAGGCCCAGCATCGCGGCGCCAAGGAAGAAGCCCACGCCCTTCACCGCGTTCTTCGAGCCCGTCAGCAGAGCCACCCAGCGGAAGAGCGCGCCGTCCGCATCGGGCGCCAGCAGCTTGACCGCGCTTTTCGACGACATCTTGGCCAGATCCTTGGCCACGCCGGAGACGCCCTGCACGGCCATGACATAGACCACCGAAGCCGCAACGCTCCATTCGGGATCCAGCCCGGCCAAAGCAGCCAAGGCCCCGATCTGCAGGACAAGCCCGGCATAAAGCGTCGAGGTCAGCCCGAACCGGCTGGCCAACCAGCCAGCCGACAAATTGGTGACGATCCCCATCACCTCGTAGAGCAGGAACAGGTAAGCCAACTGCACCGGCGAGAAACCGAGCGTGTGGAAGTGAAGAAGCACCAGCATCCTGAGTGCGCCATCGGTCAGCATGAACGCCCAATAGGCCACCGTGACGGCGACATAGGCCTTCATACCACCCCGGTCGCTCACGTCAGGCTCCCGGCGACCATCCGCGTGATGTCGCCCAGCCGGCAGGCATAACCCCATTCGTTGTCGTACCAGGCATAGACCTTCACCTGAGTCCCGTTGATCACCATGGTCGAGCCCGCGTCCACGATAGAGGAGCGCGGATCGTTGACGTAGTCCGCCGAAACCAGTGGGCGCTCCTCGTAGCCGAGGATGCCCTTCAGCGGCCCCTCCGACCATTTGGCAAAGAGCGCGTTCACCTCCTCGGGCGTCGTCTCGCGCTCCATCTCGAAGACGCAATCGGTCAGCGAGGCGTTCAAGAGCGGCACACGCACCGCCAGCCCGTTCAGCCGGCCTTTCAGCTCGGGATAGATCAGCGTGATCGCGGTGGCCGAGCCCGTCGAGGTCGGGATCAGGCTGTTCAATGCCGAGCGCGCGCGGCGCGGATCCTTATGCGCCTTGTCGACGATGGTCTGGGTGTTGGTCACGTCATGGATCGTGGTGATCGAGCCATGACGTATGCCGATCTCCTCATGCAGCACCTTCACAACCGGCGCGAGGCAATTCGTCGTGCAGGAGGCCGCCGTCACCAGGTCATGCCGCTCCGGATCGTAAAGGCCGTGGTTCACGCCATAGACCAGGTTCAGCGCCGACGCGTCCTTGACCGGGGCCGAAACCACCACCTTCCTGACGCCCGCCGCGTAATAGGGCGCGACCTTGGCCTCGGTCTTGAAGACGCCGGTGCAGTCCACCACCAGGTCCACGCCCAGCTCCGCCAGCGGCAGCGCCTCCAGCGTTTTCTCCTGCGTGAAACGCATCGGGCGCCCGTTCACCACCAGCCTGTCGCCGTCGGCTGCAATCGCGGCCGGCCAGCGGCCATGCACAGTGTCGAACTCCAGAAGCAGCGCGTGCTGGTCAATATCGCCGTAAGGCTCGTTCACCAGAACGATCTCGCCGCCCGCGTCCGCATCGAACAGGTCCCGGAGCAAGAGCTTGCCCATCCGGCCCAGGCCATTGATCGCGATCCGTGGGGTCATGTCAGGCCTCCTCGCTCGCGCCGATATCATCCAGCCGACGCTGAATCGACATCCTGTCCAGGCTCTCGATCGGCAGCGCGGCGAAAGCCAGCACGCGCCGGCGCATCTGCGCATAGGCGTCGGCGAACGCATAGGCCTTCTCGGCATCTGTCCCCTCGACCTTCACCGGATCCTTCATCCCCCAATGAGCGGTGACGGGCTGGCCGGGCCAGGGCGGGCATTCCTCGCTCGCCGCCCGGTCGCAGACGGTAAAGACGAAATCCAGCCTGGGCGCGTCGCTGCCCTGGAACTCGCTGACGTTCTTGGCGCGCAACCGCGAAACGTCATGCCCGTTGCGCGCCAGCACCTCCAGCGCGAAGGGGTTGAGCTCCGACGTGGGACGCGTCCCCGCTGAGTGCACGTCGAACCGGCCTTCTCCCAGATCCCGCAACAGGGCCTCGGCAAAGATCGACCGGGCAGAGTTTCCGGTGCAGATGAACAGGACGGAATATGTCGGTCCGCTCATGGCGGGGCCTCCTTCTTGCGACATCAGATGGGCAGTCAGCGGCGCGCAGAGATCCGGGCGACCCCGGCAGCAATCGGCCACCAGGAAATCGACCAGTGCACCGATGGCGGGCAGGGCGGCATTGTAGTGGATGGCGGTGCCGCGCCGTTCGGCCGACACAAGACCAGCCTCGGCCAGCGCGCCCAGATAGACGGACAGCGTGTTCGGCTTGATCCCAAGCGCCTCCGCGATCTCGCCGGGACGCACCGCCTGCGGCGCATGGCGGATGATCAGCCGGAAGACGGCCAGGCGCCCGGAATGGGACAGGGCCGAGAATTTTCGGGTTTGCTCATTGTATTCCATAATTCATGAATTATGGAATTATCAGCGCCACCTCAAATGAAGTTTTTATGACACGCGTGAACCCGGACAATTCGACTGAAATTGTCCTTCCTATTGGCCGAAATACTTCGGGGTGCGCGCGTCAGCGCGCGGGGGCAGAGCCCCCTCCACGCATCCCGGTCAGATCGCCCGATCTATGGCGCGCGCGCCGGCGGAAACGTCCTGGCCGAAGCCTTCGATCGTGTTGCAGGCGGCAAGCCCCAGAAGCAGCAATGTCAGAAGGGCGGTCTTTTTCATATGCTCTCACTCCTCATACCACCAGACGTCGGGCTGGAAGCCGATCCAGTCGCCGTACATCGGCAATGCCTCGGGATAGCGAAGCTCCTTCACATGGGCAAGACGCGCGACCGGGTTGTACCAGATCGGAACAACATAGCGGCCCGTCGTCAGGATGCGATCGAGCGCCTGCGTGGCCGCCAGGAAATCGTCCTGGCTTTCCGAGGTCAGCAGCCGCTGGATCATCGCCTCGGCGGCGGGGCTCTTCATGCCCATCCAGTTGCGGCTGCCGTCGGTGTCCGCGGCCTCGCTGCCCCAGTAAAGCATCTGTTCGTTGCCCGGCGATAGGGACAGCCCGCGGGTGTACCAGGTCATGTCGAAATTGAAGACGTTGGTGCGCTCGTTGTACTCGGCGCTGTCCACGGCGGTCACGGTCACCTGCGCGCCGATCCGTCCCAGCGCGGCGGCATAGAGATCCACGATCTGCTGGGTTTCCGTCGCACCCGTCTGGAGAAGGATGTCGAAGGCAAAGGGTTGCCCCGCGGCGTTCTTCAGCACCGATCCGTCAAGCGTCCACCCGGCCTCGGCCAGAAGGTCCAGCGCCTTGCGAATGTTGGCCCGGTTGCGCTCGGTCCCGTCGCCCTCGGGCATGGAATAGCCCTCAAGAGCGCCGGGCAGAAGCTCATCCGCGAAGGGCTCCAGGAATTCCCGGACGCGCCCCTCGGCGGGGCCTTCGCGCATGCCCAGAACCGAGTTCGAGAAATACGAGGTGATGCGCGGCTGAAGATCGCCGTTGATCGTCTGGTTGATGAATTCGAAGTTGAACGCGGTGATCAGCGCCTCGCGCACGCGCCAGTCGGCAAAGACCGGGCGGCGGGTGTTCATGACCAGTCCGGTGATGCCGGACGGGCGCTGATGCGGTATCACGGACTTGACCATGTCGCCCGCCTGCATCGCGGGGAAATCGTACTGCGTGTCCCATTTCTGCACGTTGGTCTCGCGCATCGTGTTCAGAAGACCGCCCTTGAACGCCTCGAACATCGCTGTGCCATCGGCGAAGAACTCCATCCGGATCTCGTCGATGTTGGCCTGTCCCCGCATGAAGGGCACGTCCTTGCCCCAGTAATCGGGGTTCCGCTTCAGAGTAACGTACCGGCCTGGGTCGAAATCGCTGATGACATAGGGCGCAGAAGAGATCGGGATGATGTCCACGCCGGATTCCGCGAAATCCACGCCATCCCATTGAGCCTTTTTCAGGATCGGGCGCATCCCCATGATCAGGGGCAGTTCGTCGTCGCGTTCGGAGAAGGTGAAGCGCACGGTGCGTTCGCCCACCGCCTCGGCGCTGGCGATCTTGGCCCAGCTTCCATGATAGCGCGGGTGCCCAACCGTCCCCAGCGTCTCGTAGGACCACAGGACATCCTCCACCGTGACCGGCGAGCCGTCTGAGAACCGGGCCTCGGGCCTCAGGGTGAACTCGACCCAGGACCGGTCGTCGGGCACCTCGATTGATTCGGCAAGAAGCCCGTAAAGCGTGAAGGGTTCGTCGTAACTCCGTCCCATCAGGCTCTCGTGCGCCAGGAAGCGCAACTGCCACGGGACGCGGCCCTTCAGGATATGCGGATTAAGCGAGTCGAAGCTGCCCACCTCTCCCTGCACCATGCGGCCACCCTTCGGTGCGTCCGGATTGGCATAGGGGAGAGACACAAAATCAGGTGGCAGACCGGGGTCCCCATACATAGCTATGCCATGCTTCGGTTCCGCACTTGCGAAAGAAGCGCTCAGACAAAGTGCCGCGACGAGACCTGCGAAAAACTTTATGCGCATTTCGGAAACAATCCCTGTGCCTGCTTTATTCATTGAGCATCAGCCTACGTGGCGATTCCAGAGTTTTCAAACTTTTAGCTTGGCCTGCGGCGAACAGTTGCGTATAAAGACATTACTGCTCGATAGGTTTCTTGCCTGTATGAAACCTGCCTCAATAACTTAACGCCCGCCTTGTGCGGGCGTTTTTTTATGCCCCTCACGCTGCCGCCGCAGCACGTGGAGTCCCGATCCGCACCAGGATCAGAAGCGTGATCACGATCGTGATCAGGTTCCAGCCGATGCCGTTCCAGATCGCCAGCGCATAGCTGCCCGACAGGTCGTAGAGCCAGCCCGACAGCCAGCCGCCCAGCGCCATTCCGATGATCGTGGAGGCCATGACGAAGCCCACGCGCTTTCCGGCTTCGCGCGGTGGCATGTATTCCCGCACGATGATCGCGTAACTCGGAACGATGCCGCCCTGGCTCAGCCCGAAGATCAGCGACACGATGTAAAGCGAGGTCAGACCGCCCTCGATCAGGAAGAGGCAAAGGGCGATGCATTGCAAAACCGCCCCCAGAAGCAGTGTTTTCAGCCCACCCATGCGGTCGGCCAGAACGCCGAAGGTCAAGCGCGAGACGACACCACCTGCAAGCATCAGGCTCAGCATCTCGGCGCCGGCGACAGACCCGAAACCCCGGTCGATGCACAGGGCCACGATATGGACCTGCGGCATCGACATCGCGACACAGCATCCGACACCGGCGATCATCAGCAGCAGTTGCAGCGTCCGGGGCGGCAGACCCGTTGTCATGGCCTTGGCGGCCGCGGCCTGCGTCGCCCGTTCGGTTGCGATTGCTCCGATCTGGCGGCGCAAAAGCAGGCTGCCCGGGATCACGACGATCAGGATCGACACCGCAAGCACAAGGTAACTGCCGCGCCAGCCGTGATCGGCCATGATCCAGACGATCACCGGGGGCCAGAACGTTCCGGACAGGTAGTTGCCGCTGGCCGCGATCGCCACCGCAACGCCGCGCCGCCTCAGGAACCACTGCGAGACGTCGGCGATCAGGGGCGCGAAGGCGGCCGATGCGCCGATACCCAGGAACACGTGTAGCAAGGTGACCATCAAGGGCGACGCCGCCAGCGCCGCCAGCGCAAAGCCGGCCGCCTGGATCGCCGCCGCGGCGGCCAGCACCGGAGTGATGCCATACCGGTCGACGGCCGGTCCCAAGGTCAGGTTACCCACCGCGAACCCGATCATCGCGGCGACATAGGGCAGGGAGGCGCCGGCGCGGTCGATCCCGAAATCGGCCTGCATGTCGGGCAGCACGACGATGACGGCCCACATGCCGATGTTGCCTATGACGGCCAGAGCCAGACTGATACCCAGTCGCGCCCAGGAATATCTGCTGTCGTGTTCGCTGTCTCCCATGACCGGACGCTATGCCCGGGCGCGTCCGGCGTCCATTGGCAAAATGCGCGGGTCCCGATCATCGTGGTGGAGCGACATGCAAGCGGTCCCGGCCACCCTCTTTCGCGGCATAAAGGGCATGGTCGCACCGGGACAGCACATGGTGCGCCTCGTCTCCCTCGGTGATTTCTGAAAGGCCGGCGGAGAAGGTGATAGCTTGATCGGGAGCGCCGGGAATCGGACGCAAGTCGCGGACCGCATTGGAAACGCGGATCATGGTGGCTTGCGCGTCGCGGGCCGATTGACCGGGGAACAGCACCAGAAACTCTTCGCCGCCCACGCGACCGAAGCCGTCGCGCAAACGGATCGTTTCGCGGACCGAACGGGCAAAACCCACCAGAACCGCGTCGCCAGCCTGGTGCCCGAACGTGTCGTTGATCTTCTTGAAATGATCGATGTCCAGCAGGCAGGCGGTTCCCTTTGCCAGCCTGTCGCTCGCGGCCAGCTCCTCCAGCTTTCCGATCACGTGGCGGCGGTTCGAAATCCCGGTCAACTCGTCGGTATGGGAGTTTCGCAGCGCCACGTCCCGTGCAAGCCGCAGCATCCGCTCGGATGCGTTCAACTCGGTCACGTCGCTTCCCACGTAGATGATCCAGCCGTTCTCCAGCATTGTCTCGACAACCCAGATGTACCGCCCGTCGTGCAGATCGCTTTCATAGGTGCGCACGCGGCCTTTTCCCCGGCGGGAGCGCACAGAAGAGATCCAGGCGTCGATGTCGGACGTCTTGATCACCGTGCCGCGATTTGCCGTATAGTTCCGGCGCATCAGTTGTTGCCAGTCCAGCCGTTCGCCTGGTTCGATGAAATAGCTCTGCCGGAAGGCATGGTTGGTGAAGCGCAGGTACTCGTCGGCGTCATAGACGCCAAGCAGGGCGGCCGAATGTTCGAACATTTCGAGGATTTGCCAGACCGCGTCCTGTCCGGCCTCGACGGTCGGGCCGGCTGCGGAATGATGAATGATCTGACCTCTGCTCGCCACTTCGTACCCGTCGGAAAGGCTTTGGAGGACGAGGTTAGAGCGGGACTGATAAGGATGGGTTAACCCGGACCGGGTCGCCGGCTCAGATCGACAGCCGCGTGGCGTGGGCGCCGCGTTCCCGGTAGGGTGTCGTGTTGTACTGGGACCGGTAGCATTTCGAGAAATGCGACGGGCTGGCAAAGCCGCAGGCCAGCGCCACGTTGATGACGCTCATGTCGGTCTGCATCAGCAGGTTGCGCGCCTTCTGAAGCCGCAGTTCCATGTAATAGCGTTTGGGCGAGCGGTTGAGATAGCGCCGGAACAACCGTTCCAACTGACGGGTCGACATGCCCACGTCGCGGGCCAGGATCGAAGGACTGATCGGCTCCTCGATATTGGCTTCCATCATGTGGATGACGGCCGAGAGTTTCGGATGGCGCACGCCGATACGGGTCGGCACCGACAGGCGTTGCGTGTCCTGGTCGGTGCGGATCGTCGTGTAGATCAGCTGATCGGCCACCGCTCCGGCCAGCGCTTCGCCGTGATCGTCCGCGATGAATTTCAGCATCAGGTCGATCGACGCGGTGCCTCCGGCTGTGGTGAAGGTGTTGCCGTCGATGACGAAGACCGACTTGGTCAGCGTGACGTCCTCGAACTCCTCGACGAAACTGTCCTGGTTCTCCCAGTGGATCGTCGCGCGCTTGCCGTCCAGAAGCCCCGCCTTCGCCAGCGAGTACCCGGCCGTGCAGAGGCCCCCGACCTTCGCGCCGCGCCGGGCTTCCCTGCGAAGCCAGTTCAGCAGTTTCTTCGTCGTTGCCGAGGCCACGTCGATACCGCCGCACAGGATGATCGTCTCGTCGCGCGGAATTTCTTCCAGATCGCCGTCCAGCTGGAACGCCGTTCCGGCCGAACACGTGGCGGTTTGGCCGCCTTCGCCTATGATCCGCCACTCGTAGAGCTTCTTGCCGGACATCCGGTTCGCGATGCGCAGGCTTTCCACCGCGCAGGCGTAGCAGAGCAGAGTGAACTGATCGAGGAGCACGAAGACAAAGCGGCGCGGTTTGCCATCGCTTTGCACCGGAATGGTCTGAATCCTGATGTCGGCCATGCCAGTCTCAACTCTCTCCCTGTCTTCAGCGAAACACCATTTTGAGAACGGCCACAAGGTATGTCGTGATCCAAAAACGACCGCAAACGGTCGAAATCCATTTCCAAAGGGCTTCGATTGCGGTTTTCAAGCCGCCGAGATTTCCCTATAAGCGTGCTTCGCAAGCAATTCTGGACCGAGGACAGACCGATGAGTGAGTGGCAAAAATCCGGGTGGAGATCCAAGCCCAGGGTACAGATGCCCGACTATACAGACCCCGCAGCGCTTGGCGCCGTCGAGGCGCAGCTGTCCAAGTATCCGCCGCTCGTCTTCGCCGGCGAAGCGCGCCGCCTGAAGAAAGCACTCGGCGCTGCCAGCCGTGGCGAGGCGTTCCTCCTGCAAGGCGGCGACTGCGCCGAAGCCTTCGCGCAGTTCTCGGCCGACAACATTCGCGACACCTTCAAGGTCATGCTTCAGATGGCGATGGTGCTCACCTATGGCGCGAAGGTACCCGTCGTTAAGGTCGGCCGCATGGCCGGCCAGTTCGCCAAGCCGCGCTCGGCGCCGACCGAGACCGTGGGCGGCGTGGAGCTGCCCTCCTACCGGGGCGACATCATCAACGAGCTGGACTTCACGCCCGAGGCCCGGATCCCCGACCCGAAGAAGATGCTGCAGGCCTACACCCAGGCCGCCGCCACGCTGAACCTTCTGCGTGCCTTCTCGACAGGCGGCTACGCCGACGTGCACCAGGTCCACGCCTGGACGCTGGGCTTCACAGACCGGGACGAGGCCGAGAAATACCGCGACGTGGCCAACCGCATCCAGGACACGCTGGACTTCATGACCGCCGCGGGCATCACCGGCGACAACAACCATGAACTGCACACGGTCGACTTCTACACCAGCCACGAGTCGCTTCTGCTGGAGTATGAAGAGGCGCTGACCCGTGTCGATTCCACCTCCGGCAAATGGCTTGCGGGTTCGGGTCACATGATCTGGATCGGAGACCGCACGCGTCAGCCCGACGGCGCGCATGTGGAATTCGCGCGCGGTGTGCTGAACCCGATTGGGCTGAAGTGCGGCCCGACCACGACGGCCGACGACCTGAAGGTCCTGATGGAGAAGCTGAATCCCGAGAACGAACCGGGCCGCCTGACGCTGATCGCGCGTTTCGGCGCAGGAACCGTGGGCGAGCATCTGCCGCGCCTGATCAAGACGGTCCGCGAGGAAGGCGCGAACGTGCTCTGGACCTGCGACCCGATGCACGGCAACACGATCAAGTCGGCCACGGGTTACAAGACGCGCCCCTTCGACAGCGTGCTGCGCGAAGTCCGCGAGTTCTTTGACGTGCATGCTGCCGAAGGCACAGTGCCGGGCGGCGTCCATTTCGAGATGACCGGGCAGGACGTGACCGAATGCACCGGCGGCGTGCGCGCGGTGACGGAGGAGGACCTCTCCGACCGCTACCATACCGCCTGCGATCCGCGACTGAACGCGTCGCAGTCGCTGGAACTGGCGTTCCTGGTGGCGGAAGAGCTGTCGGCACGCCGGACCCGGCAGGCCGAGGTTGCCGTCGGCTGAACCGGCCGTTCATGACCGTGAACACGGCCCGCGCCATCCGGCGCGGGTTTTTTTCCTGGCCAAACCCGGCCACCCGCGCCGAAGCATAACGGAATTGAGATGAACATACGGTTCCCATAGGCTCTTGAGGAAAGCAGCCTAGGGAGGAACCATGACCGTTCGAAATGAACTGCCTCAGCTTGCGGGCCGCAACATGACCTGCGGCGGAGGTTTCGAGACCTGGCTCCAGTATGTCGACGGCTTCAAGCTGCGCCATTTCTGTGGTTTCGAGTTGATCGACAATCCACGCGGACTGCAATGTCTGACCGACTACCACCGCAAGCTGGTGGAGGCTGCCGTGGAAAACGGGTTCGGCGTCATCAACGAAGGGCTGCATTACCGCGCAAGCCGCGACTGGGGAGAGCTGATCGGCTTTTCCCGTGAAGGTCTTGAAGAGATCAATATCCGCGGGATCGAGTTCTACAAGGACTTCGCGCGGGAATACGCCTCCGATGACACGCCGATGCTGGTGGGCGGCGTGATCGGGCCGCGGGGGGACGCCTACAACGTGGGGCGGACGCCCGACGCTGCCGAGGCCGAAGACTATCACTCCGAACAGATCCAGACCTTCAAGAAGGCTGGCGCCGATCTGGTGACGGCGGCGACATTCTCCAGCCTGGAGGAAGCGACGGGACTGGCTCGCGCGGCGAAAGCGGCCGGGATGCCCGTCGTCATCTCGTTTTTCGTGGCAAAGGGCGGCAAGCTGAAAGGCGGAGAGACGCTGGAAGAGGCGATCCGGCAGGTCGATGCCGCCACAGACAATGCGCCAGCCTATTACATGATCAACTGCACCCATCCGACCGAATTCGCGCCGGCGCTGACCGGGGGCGACTGGACCCGGCGTCTGGGTGGTTTCATGCCGAACGCCGTCGCCATGGAAACGCTCGATCTCTGCAAACTCGGCCATCTCGAAGACGGCGACCCGGTGGAGCTGGGCGGGCAGATGGCGGAGCTGGCCCGGCGCTTTGACCATATCAACGTCTGGGGCGGATGCTGCGGCACCGATGGACGGCATATCGGCGAGATCACCAGGCAGGTCGGCGACGTGCGCCGATCGATGACCGCATGAGCGTGGAAAAGGCGCTGTACGGCGCTGCGGTACTGGGCGCATTGGTGATCGGCGTAACTCTCTGGGCATGGGGGCAGCCGCTGATCTGCACCTGCGGGTACGTGAAGCTCTGGGAAGGCTTCATCTGGTCTTCGGGAAATTCCCAGCATGTGGCGGACTGGTATTCCCTGTCTCACATGGTGCACGGGATGCTGATCGTTCTCCTGGGCCGCGTCTCGGGAGGACGCATCGGCTATCCCGTTCTTCTTTTGCTGGCCATCGGGACGGGCATGGCCTGGGAGATCGTCGAGCATACGGAGTGGGTTCTGGGGCAGTTCCGCGAGGTCACCATCTACCAGGGCTATATCGGCGACAGCGTTCTGAACTCGGTCATGGATTACGTCTGGATGTGGGCCGGGTTCTTCCTGGCGAACGCGATTGCGACGTCCTGGATCCTCGGCGTGATCCTTCTGATGGAAGCCGGATCCGCGATCCTGGGCCGCGATTGCCTGACCTTCACCACGCTGCAGACCTTCTTCTCGCTGGACGTGATCGACGCCTACCAGCAGGAGATCAATCCGAACAGGCGCCCGGCCGAATAGGCGGCCGGATGCGGACGGTTTGACGGAGCGTTCAGGTTAAGCCGTCGTTAACCCTGGTGAACGCGCGCAACATATCTGGTGGCCGGCCAGCCTGGGCCATACCGGTGCCATACATTTTGCCGACGCTATGCCGACGCTTTGCAGCGGGTGATTTCAGCCGAAGTTCTCGAGGAACATGAGCATTGACCCTCTGCAGCGGCCCGCACGGGGCGTTGCCAGCGTACGGTCCTTCGTTAAGCCGGCGCGGCTGTGCCATCGTTGACCACGACAAGGCGCAGATGCCCGCGCCGGACCGGGGCAGGGGGCGCGGCTTTCGGCTTCGGCGGCATGAAGACACCGGACAGGCCGGTACTCTTTCCGGGTGCTTCGGCATAGCCCACAAGGCTGCGCCGCGATTGCTCGGTGATCTCCAGCCGCCTGGGCTTCCGTCCGATCTCGCCTTTCAGCGAGATGCCGCCAAGGATGCGAGTGATATCGCCCAGATCGCTTCGGAGCGGCAGAAGCACCATGCCGCCCGACAGTTCCGGCCTGCCGATCCCGGCTTCGGAGGCAAGCGAAAAGCGAATGGTCGACGGATCGTCGAACGCGGATTCCAAAGCGTCCGCAAGGGTTTCGCGGGATCCGGCGGCAAAGATCGAAGAGAGCGGCAAGCCCCTTGCTTCCATGCCGAGGATGTCCGTCATATGCGATCCCGCGATCCGGAGCCGGGCCAGGCCCGCGGTCAGTCGCTCCAGTATGAAGGCGTGGCCGAGAACGCCTTCCAGCCCCCTCGGATCGATTTCCGAGCGTGACGGGACAAGGCGGCCCGCACGGATCTCGGTCCAGTACGCCTCGATCCGGGCCAGGGAGGAATCATGCTGCGCCGGATGCCCGTTCTGGAACGGCACGACAGTCGGTCCGTGGAAATCATTCGTCGTCATCGTTACCCCTCACAAGCGGCGCCGATGGAATTGCGCCGATAACCTCTCTTTAACCACCTCGTGAATTCTGACACAAAAAAGCCACGAAGACTTCAGATTTCTTTCCAGAAGGTTAACGCGATGGCCCCGACATCCCTATCCTCCATGACCGGCTTCGCCGCCGCCCAAGGCGCCGCCCCCGGCTGGTCCTGGACCGTCGACATCCGCTCCGTCAACGGCCGCGGCCTCGACCTCCGGTTCAGGATGCCGGAATGGATCGAGGGTCTGGAACCCGAGTTTCGCAAGGCACTTCAGGGACGGCTGCACCGGGGAACGGTGAACGTGAGCGTGCGCGTCCAGAGGGATGAAAGCGTGGCTGGTCTGGCACTGAATCCCAAGGCCTTGGACCATGCCCTGAGTTTCCTGGCAGAAATCGAATCCGCGGCTCGTGCGCGGGGGCTGTCTGTTCGGAAGATCAGCGCAGCCGACATCGCGACAATCCGCGGAGTGCTCGATCAGACGGATACGGCGACACAGGATATCGCGGCGCTTCGTTCATCCGTTCTTGAGACGGCCAGCACATGCGTCGATGCCTTTCTTGCCGACCGCAACAGCGAGGGCGCGGCCATTGCAACCGTCATTGGTTCGCAGATCGATCGTATCGAGTCGCTGGTCGCCGAAGCGCGCGCCGCCGCGGGTGACCGCGACGCGGCCGCGCGACAGGGTATGGAGCGCGCGGTATCCCGATTGCTCGACGTCACCGAGGTTCCCGACGAGGCGCGGTTGATACAGGAACTGGCGCTGATCGCAGTCAAGAACGATGTGACCGAAGAGATCGACCGCCTTGGCGCGCATATCGGCGCTGCCCGCGATCTGCTGACGCAGGACGGCGCGGTGGGGCGCAAGTTCGACTTCCTGATGCAGGAATTCAACCGCGAGGCCAACACCCTGTGCTCCAAGTCGCAGTCCACTGCCCTGACGGCCGTCGGCCTTGACCTCAAGGCGCTGATCGATCAGATGCGCGAGCAGGTTCAGAACATCGAATGACCGGACGGGGGACATGAAACGACGCGGACTTTTGATCATCCTGTCGTCGCCATCGGGTGCCGGTAAATCCACTTTGACCCGAAGGTTGCGAGAATGGGATCCCGAGATCAGTTTCTCGATTTCGGCAACGACGCGCGCTGCACGGCCGGGCGAAGTGAATGGCAAGGATTACCGTTTTCTGACGGTCGACGATTTCAAACGAATGGTTGCGGACGGCGATATGCTGGAGCACGCCCATGTGTTCGGCAATTTCTACGGCTCTCCGAAGGGACCGGTTGCGGATGCTATCGAGGCTGGCTCAGACGTGCTGTTCGACATCGACTGGCAAGGCGCGCAGCAGATCGCGAACTCGCCGCTGTCGCAGCACGTCCTTTCGATCTTCCTCCTGCCACCGTCGATCACGGAACTGCGCCGCCGGCTCGAAACACGCGGTCAGGACAGCGCCGAGGTGATCGCCAAGCGCATGACGCGATCGTGGGACGAGATCTCGCATTGGGATAGCTATGACTATGTGCTGATCAATGACGATCTCGACGCGACTGAAGAGCGACTGAAGACCATCGTCACCGCGGAAAGGCTGCGGCGCACGCAGCAGCCCGATCTTATCGATCACGTACGCCGCCTGCATGCCGAATTCGAGGAAGACTCATGACGATCTATGCACTTGATGGAATTTCCCCGACACTTCCCGAGGACGGGGATTTCTGGGTGGCTCCGGACGCCAACCTGATTGGCCGCGTGATTCTGAAGTCGGGGGCTTCGGTCTGGTTCGGCGCGACTCTGCGCGGGGACAACGAGCCGATAACCATCGGTGAGGGTTCGAACATCCAGGAGAACTGCGTGATCCACACCGACTTGGGCTATCCCTGTACCGTCGGTCGCGATTGCACGATCGGCCACAAGGCGATGCTGCATGGCTGCACGATCAAGGACGGCAGCCTGATCGGGATGGGAGCGACGATTCTGAACGGCGCGGTGATCGGCGAGGGATGTATCATCGGGGCGGGCGCCTTGATCGCCGAAGGCAAGGAGATACCCGATGGCAGCCTCGTCATGGGTGTGCCCGGCAAGGTCGTGCGGCAGCTTGACGAAGCCGCGCGAACCGGAATCCCATCGTCTGCCGAGCACTACCGCACGCGTATGCGGCATTTCCGAACTGCGCTGAAACCGGTGGAGCCTTCCGGCACATGACATCCGACGATATTCGCCGCCCACGTTTTCCCGTCGGCGTCAGCCGACCCGTTGTCTCTCCGATCCAGCCCTCCGTGGTTTATGCATCGGTCGACGCCGACGCGCTGGACGCCCAGTACGAAGGGCGGACCAAGGGCTATACCTATGCCCGTGAAGGACATCCGAACGCCGATACGCTTGCCGGCATGATCGATGCGCTGGAGGACGCGGAGGGTGGTCTGGTGACCGGCTCCGGTATGGCCGCGGTCACGGCAGCGTTGTTGGCAAATCTCAAAGCGGGCGATCACGTCATCGGAGCGGATCAGCTTTATGGCCGGTCCCTGCGCCTGATGCGGGAGGATCTGCCGCGGTTCGGGATCGACGTCACGCTTGTCGATCCGACCGACGCCGGGCGCCTGGCCGCTGCGATCCGGCCCAACACGCGGATGATGCTGCTGGAGACCGTATCGAACCCTACGCTCCGGGTCGCCGACCTCGAGGGAGCTGCGGAACTGGCACGTCGTCACGGGGTGTTGCTGGCAGTGGACAATACCTTCACCACGCCTCGAGCCCTGCAGCCGTTCGCGATTGGCGCGGATATCGTAATCCACTCCGTGACCAAGCTGCTGGCCGGGCATTCGGATGCCACCCTGGGCTATGTCGCGGCACGGGACCCGGAGGTGCGCGCCCGGATGCATGTGCTGGCAGCAACAATGGGCTTTACGCCTTCACCTTTTGACTGCTGGCTGGCGGAACGAGGGCTCTACACATTCGGATTGCGCTTCGACCGCGCCGTTGCCACGGCGTCTCGGCTCGCCGAAGCCCTGTCTTCGACCACAGGGGTTCGGCGCGTTCTCTATCCGACGCGCCCAGACCATCCCGATCACAACCGGGCGGCGTCCCTTCTGGGCGGAATTGGCGGCAACATGGTCAGTTTCGAACTGGACGGAGGGCGCGAGACGGTGAACGGCTTTCTGCGCGCGGCTTCGAGCCTGTCTTTCGCCCCGACGCTCGGCGATGTGAATACGACGATCAGCCATCCGGCGAGTTCATCGCACCGGGCGCTGTCCGAGGCCGAGCGCCTGGGCTTGGGTATTTCCGAAGGATTCATCCGGGTGTCCGTTGGCTGCGAAGAGCCGGATGCTTTGATTGAGACGTTCGTCGGCAGCATTTCCCGGGGCGGTTAGCGTTCCGCGATGATCTGGAAGTTAAGCCCCGGGCAAAGTTCGGATATCTCGTTCTCGATGAGGCGCGGGTTCGGAAGACCGTAAGCCGTCGCGCAATAGACGCCGCGGTAGTCAAGGCTGTCCAGCAAGCAGGCCAGCTCGATGCAGTCGAAATTCCGCGCGAGGGCAGGCGACACAACCGCTTCCGGATGGAGCAGTTCCAACAACGCCGGCGTCACTTCGTGAAAATCCACGAACCTGATGTTCATCGGAATTCGGACGTTCTCGTAACGTCGGTTCCATTCGTCCAGCGAGCCTACGGCCAGAATTCTGGTATGCGCCTTGGCTCCGGTCGGCAAAATTTCTTCAATCAATGTGTCACGCACCGGCACAAACTCCCGAGCGACTTAATATGCATGTCATGGTTGTACATTTGAAAATCCAATTCAGCAGAAAACGTCGCGTCCGACAGTGTGGCCCTACATTCCGTGTGGGGTATGGGTTTTGCTGTATGCTTCCGGATATTCTTATGATTGAAGCTCTGGGCATCGACGCCGCATGTCCGTCCGAACAGGAATGAGTGCCAATGACGCAGGGATTGATCGATGCTTTGCCGCGCCCGGCGCTGCTGATCGAACGCTCCGGTCGGCTGGGAGTAGCCAACGAAGGCGCTCGCAGGATGTTCGGCGAGGCCATCATCGGCAGACACTACATAACGGTCCTCCGGCAGCCGATTTTGCTCGATGCGATAGAAAAGGTCATGCGCGATGGAAGCGCCTCTCAGGCGCGCTACCTGACTACTGATGCCCAGAAAGACATTACCCTGATGGCGCATTGCGCGCCGGTTCGTCCTTCGGGCGACATACTGGTGTATTTCGATGATCAGACCCCGCTGGAAGAGGCGGGTCAAATGCGCCGCGATTTCGTGGCCAATGTGAGTCACGAACTGAGAACGCCCCTGACGGCGCTGATGGGCTTCGTGGAAACGCTGCAGGGCGCGGCGAGGGATGATCCTGCGACACGGGACCGTTTCCTGGGGATCATGCACAAGGAAGCGCAGCGCATGAATCGCCTGGTCGGTGATCTTCTGTCGCTCAGCCGGGTCGAGGCGAACGAGCGCGTTCGTCCGACGACCATGGTCGATTTGGCCGCAATCGCGCGAAGCGTGGTCAGCGCCCTTGGACAGCTGGCCGAAGACGCGAATATTGTCGTAGCGACCGAAGGGCTGGATGCGACCTGCATGGTGCGCGGGGATGGGGACCAATTGCTTCAGGTAATGACTAATCTCCTCGAAAACGCGATCAAGTACTCCGGCAGAGGGAAGCACGTCACGCTCTCTCTGACGCGCCAACAGGATCATCCCATGATGCGGGGCGAGGCTGCGGTCATGACCGTCACCGATACCGGCGAGGGAATCGATCCGATCCACATTCCCCGCCTGACGGAGCGATTCTATCGAATCGACAGTCACAGATCGCGGGAGTTGGGCGGGACCGGACTGGGACTGGCCATCGTAAAGCACATCGTCAACCGTCACCGGGGACGTCTGAAGATCGAAAGCGATCTCGGCAAAGGAAGCAGATTTTCAGTTATTTTGCCGGCCTCCGAGCAGTTTTGATTTCTGCAGCGACCAACGGACGGCCCCATGACGCGGGCGCGTCCAGCATTGTCATAAAACTGTTACGCAACTGTCACAAAAGCATAGCCGGCGGCGCTTAGTGAAACAGGCGAGGTCGCGTGGGGCGACCATAGACAACCAGGAGATTTTCCATGCTGAACGTGAGATCGACCGCCTCTGCCCTGGCGATCGTAGCCGTTTCCGCAACCGCCGCAGCAGCGCGCGACCAGGTGCAGGTCGCGGGGTCCTCGACCGTGCTGCCCTATGCTTCGATTGTCGCCGAAGCCTTCGGCGAGAACTTCGATTTCCCGACGCCAGTCGTTGAATCTGGCGGTTCCTCCGCCGGGCTCAAGCGGTTCTGCGAAGGTGTGGGTGAGAATACGATCGACATCGCCAATTCATCGCGCAAAATCCGTGAAAAAGAAGTCGCCGCCTGTGCTGACGCCGGTGTGACAGAGATCATTGAAGTACGCATCGGCTATGACGGCATCGTTTTCGCCAGCCAGACGGACGGTCCTGCGTTCACCGCATTCACGGAAGAGCAGTGGTACAAGGCCATGGCCGCTGAAGTGGTCGTGGACGGTGCGCTGGTTGCGAACCCCTACACGAAGTGGTCGGACATCGACGCTTCTCTGCCCGATGCCGATATCCAGGCGTTCATCCCCGGAACCAAGCACGGAACCAGGGAGGTCTTCGAAGAAAAGGTGATCCTGGCAGGGTGTGAAGCCTCTGGCGCAATGGAAGCCATGGTGGCCATGGGTAAATCCGAAGACGAAGCCGAGGATGCCTGCATGAGCGTCCGCACCGACGGACGCTCGGTCGATATCGACGGCGACTACACCGAAACGCTGGCCCGTATCGATGCCAACCCCCAGGGCGTCGGCGTGTTCGGTCTGGCGTTCTACGAGAACAACGCCGACAAGCTGAAGGTTGCCACCATGTCGGGCGTCGCCCCGTCGGTGGAAACGATATCGACCGGTGAATACCCGGTATCGCGTCCGCTGTACTTCTACATCAAGGGCGCGCATATCGGTGTTATTCCCGGACTGAAGGAATTTGCGCAGTTCTTCGTCATGGATGAGATCGCCGGCCCCGACGGTCCGCTGGCCGAGTATGGCCTCGTTGCTGATCCGGCACTGGCCGAAACGCAGATGACGATCGAGAACGAAGAGACGATGGGTTCGGGTTCCTGAGCCTCTGACTGAACGAACCGGGAAGGGCGGCTTGCCGCCCTTTCTGCATCTCCGGACCTGAGCCGGACACACGGGTGGAAGAAAATGCCGTTTTACTGGCTAGTCCTGATCATCGCCGCCATCGCTGCCGCAGGCTTCGTTCTGGGCCGCAGGCGCGCTCTGGCATCCGCGGGAGGTGACTCACGCAGGCTTCACTCGCTCCCGAATTTCTACGGCTGGAACGTAGCCCTGACCGTCCTGACTCCGGCCTTGGGACTCCTTGCGCTCTGGCTTCTCATTCAACCAGCGTTCATCGAAAACACCGTATCGGGTTCCATTCCCGACAGCGCTCTGGCGGACGGTGAGAACCGCAGCCTCCTGATGAGTGATGTGCGCCGGATCGCCGAGGGTCTGAACCTTCTTGACCGTCCCATGGATGGCGGCGACGGCGCCGATGATCTTGCCGCCCTTCGCGATGACCTTGGAAGTGTCGGAGTGGCGCTTGGTGCCGATGTGCGTCCGGAGATCTACAGCGCCGCTCAATCCTACCGCGCCAAGGCCGAATGGGGCCGGATGGCGATGAGTTTTGTCGTGCTTGTGGCGGCAATTGGCGGGCTCGCCGTGTCGTTGATGATGACCGACAAGGACTTCCGGGCCCGCAACACGGTTGAGCGTGGCATCCTGATCGTACTTGTCGGTGCGGCATCGATCGCCATCCTGACGACACTGGGCATCGTTCTTTCGATGCTGTTCGAGACACGGAATTTCTTTGCCGGTCATTCCTGGACCGATTTCTTCTTCGGCACGAATTGGGCGCCGGATTTCCGGGGGAATTCAGAGCTTGCGATCCTGCCCTTGCTCTGGGGCACGCTTTATATCTCGTTCATCGCGCTTCTGGTTTCGGTTCCAATCGGTCTTTTTGCCGCCATCTACCTGTCGGAATATGCGTCCAAGACCGTTCGCTCGATCGCCAAACCGGCCATCGAGATTCTGGCGGGTATCCCGACCATCGTCTACGGGCTGTTCGCGCTGATCACGATCGGGCCGATGCTGCGGGACTATTTCGCGATGCCGCTGGGGCTGGGCGAGTCGTCATCCAGCGTGGCCACGGCGGGGCTGGTCATGGGGATCATGCTGATCCCGTTCGTGTCCTCGCTGTCCGACGACATCATCAATGCAGTCCCGCAGTCCATGCGAGACGGGTCCTATGGGCTGGGCGCCACGCAGTCCGAGACCATCCGTCAGGTGATCATTCCCGCCGCCCTGCCGGGTATCGTGGGCGCGGTGCTGCTGGCCGCATCGCGCGCCATCGGCGAGACGATGATCGTGGTCCTTGGGGCAGGGGCAGCCGCGGCCCAGTTCAATCGCGGCCTGGGCGACCTCGTGAATCCCTTCGAGGCCATGACGACCGTTACCGTCAAGATCGTCAGCCAGCTGACCGGCGACACCGACTTTGCCTCGCCCGAAACGCTCGTGGCGTTCGCACTTGGACTCACGTTGTTCGTCATCACCCTTGGACTGAACGTTCTGGCACTCTGGATCGTGCGCCGCTACCGGGAGCAATATGAATGACCGATTTGACGGCACAACCAACGGGCGCCGCGTCGCGCAAGGGTTCGTTGCTGGCGGCCGATGTCCGAACCGCAAAGCGTAATGCCGCCGAAAAGCGGTTTCGCATTTATGGCATGGTTGCCGTTGGTCTGGCAGTGATCGCACTGGTGTTTCTGCTGACGTCGATCGTCCGGAACGGGGCAGGGGCGTTCATGCAGACCTTCGTCACGCTCGATGTGACGCTGGACGAAGGCAAACTGGACAAGTCCGGCAACCGCGACAGGGAAGAAATGGCCAAGGTCACGACCTTCGGCTACGCGCCACTGATCAAGGACGCAATGGCGAGAAAGATCGAGGAACTGGGGATTCAGATCGAAGGACTGAACAAACCCGAAGATCTGATCTCGAAAGAAGCGGCCGCACAGATGCGCGACTTCGTTCTCGCCAACTCTGAAGTCGTCGGTACGACGCGTACCTTGGAGTTCCTCGCCTCCGGCCGTGTCGATGGCTACTACAAAGGGCGCGTGAGCATGGAGTCCGCGTCGCGCGACAAGAACGTCTCGCCCGAGCAGCTTCAACTCGCCGATGCGCTGAAAGAAGCGGGCACGCTGGAAACCCGGTTCAACTGGAATTTCATTGTCTGGCCCGATGCGTCGGAGAACCGCCCCGAAGCCTCCGGGCTTGGCGTGGCGATCCTGGGGTCGTTCTACATGATGATTATCGTGTTGGTTCTTGCCCTGCCGATCGGCGTCGCGGCCTCCATCTATCTCGAGGAATTTGCACCAAAGAACCGGCTCACGGACATCATCGAGGTGAATATCTCGAACCTGGCCGCCGTTCCGTCAATTGTCTTCGGCATCCTCGGTCTGGCGATCTTCATCAACTTCGCCGGCCTGCCGCAGTCGGCCCCGGTGGTGGGCGGTCTCGTGCTGACCCTGATGACCCTGCCGACGATCATTATCGCGACCCGTGCCTCGCTGAAGTCCGTGCCGCCATCGATCCGCGAGGCGGCTCTGGGGGTAGGGGCCTCGAAGATGCAGACGGTCATGCATCATGTACTGCCGCTGGCCGCGCCTGGCATCCTGACCGGCACGATCATCGGACTGGCCCAGGCTCTTGGAGAAACCGCACCGCTTTTGCTGATCGGCATGGTCGCCTTCGTGCGGGAATACCCTGCCGGACCACCCGAGGGGTTTTTCGATCCTGCCTCGGCATTGCCCGTGCAGGTCTACAACTGGACACAACGCGCCGATCCGGCCTTCGTCGAGCGCGCATCGGGGGCGATCATCGTTCTGCTGATCTTCCTTTTGATGATGAACACGATAGCCATCATCCTCCGCCGCCGCTTCGAGCGCCGCTGGTAAAGGGGAGTTGAAACATGAATGATGTGCGAATGATCGACAGGGCGACTGGAATGCAGGAAACCAAGATCTCGGCAAAAGGGGTCGACGTCTATTACGGCGACAATCATGCCATCAAGAACGTCACCGTCGATATCGAAGACAAGACCGTGACCGCCTTCATCGGTCCGTCTGGCTGCGGCAAGTCTACCTTTCTGCGGTGTCTGAACCGGATGAACGATACGATCGACATCTGTCGTGTCACCGGCTCGATCACGCTGGACGGAGAAGACATCTACGACCCGAAGGTCGACCCCGTTCAGTTGCGCGCGAAAGTCGGCATGGTCTTTCAGAAACCGAACCCGTTTCCAAAATCGATTTACGACAACGTCGCGTACGGGCCACGCATTCACGGGCTCGCCCGGAACAAGGCCGAACTGGACGACATCGTCGAGAAATCCCTGCGCCGAGGCGCGATCTGGGACGAGGTCAAGGACAGGCTCGATGCACCAGGCACCGGGCTTTCCGGCGGCCAGCAGCAGCGCCTCTGCATCGCGCGCGCCGTGGCGACCGAACCCGAGGTGCTGTTGATGGACGAACCGTGCTCGGCGCTCGATCCCATCGCGACCAGCCAGGTCGAGGAACTGATCGACGAATTGCGGCAGAACTTTTCGGTCGTCATCGTCACGCACTCGATGCAGCAGGCGGCCCGCGTCAGCCAGAAGACCGCGTTCTTCCATCTGGGAGATCTGGTCGAATTCGGCGAGACCGGCCAGATTTTTACCAATCCGAACGATCCCCGTACGGAAAGTTACATCACCGGCCGTATCGGCTAGGAGCACAGAGATGCACGAACAACATATCGTCTCGGCCTTCGATCGCGACCTGGAAGCCATCCAGGCGATGCTGATGAAAATGGGCGGGCTTGTCGAAACAGCCATCGTCGAAGGCGCTCTCTCGCTGGAGACGCGGGATGTTGAGCTTGCCGAAAAAGTTCGCAAAAACGATGCCTTGATAGACGAACTTGAAGAGCAACTGACCGAAGAGGCCACCCGTGTCATCGCACTGCGTGCACCAACGGCCAGCGACCTGCGCACCGTGATGACCGTCATCAAGATCAGCGCCAATCTTGAGCGCTGCGGGGACTATGCCAAGAACATGGCGAAGCGCACCACGGTGCTGGCCGAATCCAACGTGATCGCGGGGGCTCCGGCCTCGATCCGGCGCATGGCGCGGGAAGTGCAGTTGATGCTCAAGGATGCGCTGGATGCCTATATCCAGCGGGACGACGCACTGGCGCTGCAAGTCATCCAGAGGGACGAGGATGTCGACCAGCTTTACAATGCGTTGTTCAGAGAGCTTCTGACCCACATGATGGAAGACCCGCGCAATATAACTCCCTGTATGCACTTGCATTTCATCGCCAAGAATGTCGAGCGCATGGGAGACCATGTGACCTCGGTCGCAGAGCAGGTGATCTACCTCGTGACCGGGAAATTCCCGGATGAAAGCCGCCCAAAATACGACAGGACGTCGTTCATAGGTGAAGGAGCCTGATGCAGTGTCCGTCGATGCCCCAAGCGTTCTTGTTATCGAGGACGAACCTGCGCAGCGAGAGGTGCTGATCTACAATCTTGAAGCCGAAGGCTATGGCGTTTCCCACGCGGAAGACGGCGATGAGGCGCTTGTCGTCGTCGAGGAAGCGCAGCCTGATCTGATCATCCTCGATTGGATGCTGCCCGGCGTCTCCGGCATCGAGGTTTGCCGTCGCCTCAAGGCCGGCAGTCAGACACGGTCCATTCCGATTATTATGTTAACCGCGCGCGGCGAAGAGACGGATCGGGTGAGGGGTCTGGAAACCGGCGCGGACGACTATGTGGTGAAGCCGTATTCCGTGAACGAGCTCATGGCTCGGGTTCGAACGCAACTTCGCCGAGTGCGGCCCTCGACAGTCGGACAACGGATCGAATTCGCGAATATCGTACTCGACGCCGAGACGCATCGCGTGACGCGCGGTGAAACCGAGATCAAGTTGGGGCCGACGGAATTCCGGCTTCTGGCGACGTTCCTGGAAAAGCCCGGACGTGTCTGGAGTCGGGAACAGCTTCTGGATCGCGTCTGGGGCCGCGACATCTACGTGGATACACGAACCGTGGACGTCCATATCGGACGTTTGCGAAAAGCGTTGTGTCGGGATGGTGGGGACGATCCGATCCGAACCGTCAGGGGAGCTGGCTACGCGCTGGGATAATTCTCAGAAATGGCGGTTTGTTTTCGGAAGCGTGATAATCGTATAATCGATATTATGTTAATTTATAGACACCCCAGCGAAGAACGATGCTTGTTCCATTTGCAAACCCAGCGCTCCAGAATATTTGAATATCTCCCATTTTTCCAAAAAGTTACGCGCCGCTCTTCAGAGAAAAGCCCGCAGTCTCGGGCGATCAGCTTTCGGCACCCACCCGGGAATCGAAGCATAGGTCTTGTCGACTCCGAAAAGAATCTGAGCGCTAAAATTTTAAGAGAGCGATAGCGACGATTTCTTCTTCCCATAAGTAAAGTTTTTGGGAATATTGGAGACGTTCCGTGAGTGGTGGCATTTAGCCATGGAACAAGGCCCTAGGAACCGCCCGTAATTACGGGATGGACCCTTGGGATACCGGGAAACCGGGTGCCGGCCTGAAGCGTTATTTTTCCGTAGAAGGCCGGCATTTTCTTAAGAGTAAATGCCCGCGGCTGTTCGTCATCCCCAATGAGCGCGCGGGCCATTGGGTGGTCTTGGCGGTGCTGCTCCTGGCGGCACCGCCATTTTTCGTATCAGCCCTGAACGGCTTTCGCGACTTCCGCCGCAAAGTCTTCCTTCTCGACGACGATGCCCTCGCCGACTTCAAGGCGGATGAAGCCGGTGATGGTGATGCCGGCTTCCTCTGCGGCCTTTGCCACGGTCAGGTCGGGATTCACAACGAATGCCTGGCTGAGAAGCGTCGATTCCGCGATGAACTTCTTCATCCGGCCCTCGATCATCTTCTCGATGACCTGCTCCGGCTTGCCGCTTTCACGGGCGATGTCCATCTGGATTTGCTTCTCCTTCTGGACCACGGCCGGATCCATGTCGGCTTCGGCCAGCGCCGCCGGGTTCACGGCGGCCACATGCATGGCTACCTGCTTTGCAGTCGCTGCATCGTCGCCGCTGAATGCCACGAGCACACCGATTTTGCCCATGCCGTCCGCGGCTGCGTTGTGGACGTATGAGACCACATTGTCGCCGGTGATCTTTGCCATGCGGCGCAGCTGCATGTTCTCGCCGATCTTGGCGATTGCATCCGTCAGCACTTCGCTTGCGGGCTTGCCGTTCACCGAGGCGGCCTTCAGCGCTTCGACGTCATCCACACCCATTGCGGCGTCGGCAAAAGCGGCGACCATCGTCTGGAATTCGCCGTTCTTGGCGACGAAGTCGGTCTCCGAGTTCACCTCGACCGCAACGCCGGTTCCGCCTTCGGTCTTGACGGCGACAAGTCCTTCAGCAGCCGTGCGGCCGGCTTTCTTGTCGGCTTTGGCCAGACCTTTTGTGCGCAGCCAGTCAACGGCGGCTTCCATGTCGCCGCCGGTTTCGGTCAGCGCTTTCTTCGCGTCCATCATGCCTGCGCCGGTCGTGTCGCGCAGCTCTTTCACAAGTGCAGCGGTGATTGCCATATCGGCCTCTCCTCAATCTTCAGAAACGGTTTCGGACGCGGCTCTGGCCGCGCCCGGTATCAATGTCGCGGCAGGCCTTACTCGGCCGTCTCGTCCTCGGCACCGCTCTCGGCCAGCGCAGCCTCGACTGCGGCTTCCGGCTCAAGGCCTTCCTCGGCGGCATTTTCCAGAGCGCCGATGTCGACGCCTGCGGCGCCAAGCTGTGCGCTCATGCCGTCCAGAGCGGCACGGCTGGCAAGATCGCAATAGAGCGCGATCGCACGGGCCGCGTCGTCGTTCCCCGGGATGATATAGTCAACGCCGTCGGGCGAGCAGTTCGTGTCGACCACGGCAACAACCGGAATGCCGAGTTTCTTGGCTTCCAGAATGGCCAGGTCTTCCTTGTTCACATCGATGATGAACAGAAGATCAGGCACGCCGCCCATTTCGCGGATACCACCAAGCGAAGCCTGCAGTTTGGCCTGCTCACGCTCCATGCCCAGACGCTCTTTCTTCGTCAGGCCTTCGAAGCCCTGACCCATCTGCTCGTCGATCGCCTTCAGACGCTGGATCGACTGGCTGACGGTCTTCCAGTTTGTCAGCGTGCCGCCCAGCCAGCGGTGGTTCATGTAATACTGTGCGCAGCGCTCGGCGGCGTCGGCGATCGGCTTTTGTGCCTGACGCTTGGTGCCGACGAAGAGAATACGGCCGCCTTTGGCGACGGTCTCGCGGATGACGTTCAGCGCCGCGTCCAGCATCGGGACGGTCTGAGTCAGGTCGAGAATGTGGATACCGTTGCGGTCGCCATAGATGAACTCGCCCATTTTGGGGTTCCATCGCTGCGTCTGGTGACCGAAGTGAACGCCAGCTTCCAACAGCTGACGCATAGTGAATTCAGGGAGCGCCATGTCCATGTTCCTTTCCGGTTTGCGCCTCGGCAGAGCTATCACGGGATTTCTCCCAACCGGCGGACCAGACGGGGATGTCTCCCCCGAAGGCCCAAGCCCTGCCTGTGAAGTGCGCGCCGTTTATGATGCGCGCGGAGGAATTGCAAGAGAAAACCCCCTGCCCTGACAAAGCGTCTGACGGGAGCGACTTATTTCTCGAAACGCGAGCGTTCCTCGACGATCTTTCGTGCCGCGGGGAACCGCGCAGAGGCGCCGATCGTCTCGATTTCCGGGAAGAGTTCGCTCAGTTCAAGCCGCTGCGACGTCTCCAGCGCTCTCATTACCCTGTCGTCGGGATGGAAGCTTTCCGTCCAGGCGCCGTTGGCCAGGATGACCTGGTGTCGATTGCAGAGAATATGGATGTAGCTGACCCCCAAAGTCCGAGCCGGTCCGACACGTCTGTGGTCGATAAGGTGACGCGCCGCGACCAGAACTTCCTCCTTGTTCCCTCCGATGTCTCCCGGCATCGGATCAAGTTCCTGAAGGAAGCGGTGGTTCGGGCTGACCAGCATGTCGCGAGCCGGCATACCGTCACCGAAGGCCCCTGCCCGGACAAGGATCGGGCGCAAGCGCCGCGCTTCAGTTAGTTCATCAAACCCCAGGTCACGCCGACCGACCCAGTAGATGCGTTGCAGCCCGTTGTCGCGTGTCACCACCTTGTCGCCACGTCTCAATGTTTCGACCGGCCGCTGTCCGCGGTCGGTTGCGATCAGCGTTCCGGGCGTAAAGCACGGACTAACCGAAGACGCACCTGGCAATACAAACTACCCCCCGGGGGACCCGTCGGGCGTGTACTGGCGAACAAGCGGGGATCAATGCAACTTCCGTGAAGCCCTCCACCCAGGGCGATTAGATCACACGGGGTGCATCGATCCCCGCCGCCGAACGGCAGCACTCGATACCCACCCCTGCAGGTCGACCTGCAAGGTGTGTGCGGCACCCCCAATCGCCGCGACACATACCCCCCAGCGAGGTAAGGAAAAGGTAACCAAAGAGGGCCGGAAGCCAAAGGAAAAAAGGCGGAATATTGGCACCCACTGAGGAAACGCAGTGTCCGTCGGAAGTATTGTGGCAGGACGTCCAGCGTAAATTGGTCGTCATTGTTTACCGTTCAGAAACGATTGGTCCTACTTGATGTTGCGGGTTGTCGGCCAAGCTGCGGCCATATTCGCAAGATATCCATTTTCCGCCTGCAAGGCGGGGAACCGTTTTGTTTCGATTTTGTACAAAATCTCGCTGCCCCGTCAAAAAAATGCGGCGAAAATATGGCGGCTGACCTTGAGCGCGCGACGTTCATGGACGGTCATCAATCCCACCTCTCCGAAGCGATTAGGAACCGGCTCTTAACCGTTCACCGCCGAATCGCCGCCCTCGGGGCGTGGCAGAATGCGTAAGATGGAAAGCCAGACAGTGGCACCGATCGCATAAGGACCGCCCTTCGGAAGCTTGAGGGTCTGCCCGAAAACCGAGAGGGTCAGCCCATCGGCGCCCTGCACCACGGTTGCAGGCAAGGTGGCCAAGGCATCGCTTCGTCCGGGCGCAGCTGTGCTGATCATCAGGCTCTCGGAAGGTAGCCCAAGGCCGACCTTCTCGCCTACCCGTGCAATCAGCGGCAGGGAAAGATCAGCGCCCTGCCCCAGATCGGCGCCATCGATCAGCACCCGCATCAAGCCTTCCGTAGTCGACGTGACCGTCGCCGTCAGGCGCGCAGGCGGCGTGCGCCAACCTGTCAGCCGTCCGCCAGCAAGGCCCATGACACGGTCGGCAAGGGCAGTCACCTCGTCCATGGAATGGGTCACATAGAGCGCGGGAACCTGAGCCTCGACGACTGCGCGTCCAATGTAGGGCAGCAACTCTGCCTTGCGGGCGCGATCCAATCCGGACAGCGGTTCGTCCAGGAACAGTATCTGAGGGTTCGACGCCAGCGCGCGCCCAAGCGCTACCCGGCGCGCCTCACCGCCGGACAGATTCTCGACGTCCCGGTGCAGGATCGGCCGAAGGTCCAGGGCATCGATAATCGCATCGTACCCCTTGATCTCACGCCGGCGGGCGCCGAAGGCCAGGTTGCCCTGAACGTTCAAGTGCGGGAACAGTGACGGTGACTGGAAGACGAAACCGATGCGGCGCTCTTCGGGCGGAACATGGGTGCCGGCTCGGTCCCAGTCCTGTTCGCGGAAACGCACTTTCGCATCCGCGCTCCGCTCCAGCCCGGCAAGCGTCCGAAGCATCGTGGTCTTGCCGCCGCCCGATGCGCCGACGATCGCCGTGATTCCGGTCAACGGGATTGTGCCATCGACATCCAGCGAGAACGCGTCGCCCCGCGCCAGTTCGATACGAAATCGCAGCGTATCAGCGGACACGGGCACCGCCTCCACGGTTGAAGACATAGATGAATGTCAGCACCACGAAGGACAGCACCAACAGCCACAGTGACAGGCGATGCGCCGTCGCGTAATCCAGCGTCTCAACCGCGGTGAAGATCTCGATCGAGATGACACGGGTCTGGCCGGGGATATTTCCGCCGACCATCAGTACTACGCCGAATTCCCCGACCGTATGCGCGAAACTGAGAACCGCCGCCGTGATGAAGCCACGCCGCGCCAGAGGAAGCGAAACGGAATAGAACGCATCCCGTGCCGTCGCGCCCAGCGTCCGCGCGGCATCGATCGTCGATTGCGGCACTGCCATGAAGGCTGTTTGCATTGGTTGGACGGCGAAAGGCAGCGAATAGATGACCGATGCAAGAACGAGGCCCGAGAAGCTGAACGCCAGCGTATCGCCCGTGATCCGTACCCAGAACGCGCCCAACGGCGCATCGGGGCGCATGAGCACGAGGAGATAAAAACCAAGGACTGTGGGCGGCAGCACCAGCGGCAAGGCGGTAATCGCCTCGACCAGAGGCCGGATCTTCGCCTTGGTCTTTGCCAGCCACCAGCCGAGAGGAAGGGCGATGATCATCAGGATCACGGTCGTGACCGTCGCGAGCTTCAGCGTCAGCCATATGGCAGGCCAAGCACTCATTCCAGCAAATCGTAGCCCGATTCCGCGATCAGCGACCGGCTGTCATCCGAGAAAAGCCAGCCCCAGAAAGTCTGGGCTGCTTCGTTGTCATCCGCGCGCTTCAGAAGCGCGGCGTCTTGTGCAATCGCGGGATAGAGCCCCTCAAGGTCCAGAACGAAAGGCGCGTCGATAAGGGGCAACTGGGCTGCCGAGACGAAGGCGAATTCGGCATTTCCAGTGGCGAACACGGTCGCGACCTGCCCGACATTGGCGACCAGCACAGGCCGGAAGGTCGCCGTATCCAGTTTCAATCGTTCCATCGCCGCCGTGGCCGCGAGGCCATAGGGCGCGACTGTGGGATCGGCCAGAGCGGCGGTGCGTCCAACGAAAGCCTCGGCTGCCGAGTCGCGTGTGACCTCGCTCCGGGACACAAGGACAAGCCGACCAAGCGCATAAGTGCGGACGTCGCGCGTCAATCCGGCATCCTTCAACAACTCAGGCCGCCGCGCATCCGCCGAAAGGAAGATGTCGAAAGGCGCTCCGGCCTCGATCTGTGAATAGATCTGGCCGGTCGATCCATGGCTCAGCGTGACCGTATGGCCGGTTTCCGCCTCGAACCGCGCCGCGACCTGTTCTGCGGTCGTCAGGAAATTCGAGGCGACAGCCACAGTCACGTCGCCAGCAAAGGCAGCGCGCGCGGTCAGAAAGAGCAGAAGTACGAGAATTCGCTTCATTCGCTCTTCTGGACATGGGTTCGGGGGATTTGCAAGTCATTTAGGGGCGTTGCGAGACCTTCGGTCGCGTTTCCCCGGGTACTGCTCGTGTGACGTCGATGAAGCAGCAGTCAGACGCGTGACTTTCTGAAAAATGTGCTAGTTCTGTTGGCAAGGAGGCAGCCGTCTTATTCCCTTCATACATGGAGTGTTTGGGTCTCGCCTTCGGAAAAAATGAAAAGAGAGGCAGGGAATGAAAAACAGTTTTGCCGGCGTCGCAGGCGCGCTTCTTTTTGCCGCTATCGCCACACAGTCACAGGCCTCGGCAGCTTGGGTGACAAAGGGCGAGTATCTCTGTTCGGTGGCCGAAGTATCTTCCTTCGAAGAGGACAAGCCGGGCGTCGTGGAAACGGCGCTGAGAAAATCCTTCCTGATCGCCGTCGACGCGAAAAGCGTATATGTCACCGAACTGGACCCCGAACGAAAGAGCAGTCAGGACATCTATACGATCGTTCAGCGCGGTTTTTACGGCAACGACATCTACGCCGTGCGTAACACGATGGATTCGCTGGCTGCCGTCGCCCTGACGGAGTTTCACTACGAAGGGCATTATGGCGCGACCCTGTTCACGCAATCGCCCTACGCCGCCCACGCCTGGAAGCTTCGGTGCCAAAAATAAGCCGGTGGTGTTGCCGCCGACGGCTGCTCGACAGGGAACCACCCGCCCGCAAACGAGGGACAGGACACGCGACGGCAACACATATCTTAATTAGTATGCCTCGGCGCGGCAGCAAGTTTCGCTGGCACGACCTATGTGTCCCGACCCCACCGGAATGCGGACAAACCGAACCAGCGCGATCGGGACTGCCCCGCGATTCAAACAGAGCACTAATCACTTAGCTTCTGGAACCGTGAGTTCAACCGCAAAGGTTGCCACGCTACCACGAATTGACTTGCCGGCCACGTCGGACGCGAAGCCCGTTTCGCGATGTTCACGTGCAACGTCAGACGTATCCCGCCTCCACGGCTACAGCACTCGCGCAATGGACACAGTGTTTCGTGTCTACGCGTTTATCCCCGCCGCTTCGGAGAATATATTTGAATCGGTCGGGGCGGTCGGTGCTGTACCTAGTTATTTCGGGTGCGTGCCTAGCCCCCATTCATCGGCTTCCACCTGCCTCGACCACTTCTCGAAAATCCGACGAAAGCCATTTCTTCAGCCGCACTTGACGAGTGCGGTCATCAGGTTCGCATTGCATGACCATACCTGACATCGCGTTAAATCGGCGCGGCCAAGCTCAAACCGACATCAAAGAAGATGGAGTTGGTGCCCGAGGTCGGACTCGAACCGACACGGCATCGCTACCGGCGGATTTTGAATCCGCTTTTAGGTAACCCCTTCTGACCCTAGTAAGCAGAATTGTGCCATAAAAATATGGGCTTTTCGTCCTTCTAATCCGCTGCAACCCCTTGTTAGCCCTAAGTAAGCTGCTTACTATTTGCTTACTAATTGATTTGGAGGGGCGCATGGACCGCATCAAATTCACCAAGGACAGGGTTGACGCAATCGAGCCAAAAGACCGGCAATTCATGGTCTGGGATAGCGAGGTGCGCGGCTTCGGTCTGCGCGTCTCTCCTGGCGGTGCTAAGTCCTACATCGTCCAGCGCCGTGTCGGGAATGCAGAGCGCCGCATCACCATTGGACGGGCTGACGACATGCACCCTGACGCAGCCCGTAAGAAGGCCATACGGCTTGTCGTGCAGTTTGCTGACGGTATTGACCCGGTGGCCGAGAAGAAGCGCCAGAAGGCCCGCACATCGACGCTAAGGGACGCTTTCACCGCCTACAAGAATGCGCCCAAGAAGAAGGGCAGCGGACGCGGCGGCAAGAAGAAGGCGCGGACAATCCGCGACATCGAAAAGGCTGAAGCCCGCCTATCCGATTGGCTTGACCTGCCCGTGACCGAAATCACAGGCGACATGGTGAAGAAGAAGCACGCCGAGTTTTCGGCAACGTCACCTGCGCAAGCCAACCTGATCATGCGCTATCTTCGCGCGGTCTTTAATCACGTCATGGCCGATACCGACGAAGACGATCCCATCCTGAAGCGTAACCCGGTGGATCGCCTGAACCGCCTGAGCCAATGGGCACCCGTCACACCGGCAACAAGACATATCCCAGACGACAAGCTGTCCGAGTGGATAGACGCGGTGGAAAACGGCCTTGGCGGTCTGGCCGGTGAGAATGAATGCCGTGACGCCCTTCTGTTTCTCCTGATGACAGGGGCCAGGCTTGGCGAGGCGCTGGGCGATCCGATGTCGGGCTATGAGCCGCTGCGCTGGGAAAACGTGGACCTTGAGAAAGGCACAGTCACATTCACCGACACGAAGAACAGAAACGATCATGTCCTTCCCCTGCCCCGCCAACTTGTCCAGCGCCTGAAAGAGCGCAAGGCATACGGCAGCCGAACCTATGTTTTCGGCAACGCAAACGACCGCGTGCCCTATGACCTGCGGGCATCCTATGCGCGGATTGAAGAAAAGACCGGCCTGCGCGTCACCGCCCACGATCTACGCCGCACCTTCGCCAGCGTTGCGAACAAGCTGGATATTTCGGCCTACAAGCTGAAGCGCCTTACCAATCATGTCAGCGGCGGCGACGTGACCGCCGGTTACGTCCAGATCAGTCTGGAAGACTTGCGCGAGGCAATGCAGCGGATCGCGGATTTCATGCTCTCACCGGATCGCCAGACAGGCGGCAATATCGTTTCGATGGAGGCAGGGCGGTGACCGACAAAGGAATGACGGAGCGTGAAGCTGTTGACTGCATAAAAAACGCCATTATCGAGGGCAGGTTTGGGCCATTCCTCAAAGACAACCATGAATTGATGGTCTGGGAGACGGAAGAAACAATTAACCGAGCCTTTGATTCACGCACGGTGGCAGAACTGTTTAATGACTGCTTCCCGCCACAGGATCGCTATGAATACGAAATCGTAAGGCGCATATGCGCCCGCCTCCTGAGAAAAAACCGAGAGTTGCCCAAACAGCTTGCGGATTGGTTGGCCGAGGAACTGGAAAACCCAAATCCCCCGAAAAAAGAAAAGAAGTCTCCTTTCAGCCGCAACGCTTCAATTTGCTATATGGTCCATCGGGTTTGGGTTGAAGGCTATGACTTTACGCGGAATCCTGAGTCACCCCCACACAGCGCCTGCGACATCGTGGCAAAGGCTATGAAAGAATTGCGGTTGAGACCTCAAACATATGAAGGCGTGTACGCGATCTGGAAGAAGCGAAGTTATTACACGCACTTAGAGTAGGTAAAACTGGACGCCGCAATTTTACCGACGAAATAAATACCGCCCAAACATATCAATGCCCCAGTAACCGCAACTGGGGCAATTTTTCGCCCCCTTAGCCGAAAGGGGCTGAAATGCAGATCGAAACCACCGTTACCGTTCCTCACCTGTTGGACGAGAAGGAAGCCGGTGCGATTATCGGCAAGTCAAGAAAATGGATGGAACTTGACCGCCGCACTGGTCCAACCATTCCATATGTAAAAATGGGCCGCCATGTCCGTTATCGCGTCAGCGATCTTTTGGCCTATATCGAGTCCAACACTGTACCTGCCGAATAAAAAAAACACGCGAGCCGGAAGCACGCGTGTTTCTATTTCCGAGCAGATAATGAACCCGGAAATGTTACCGCATTGCTTCCTCGCTGACAATATTGAGGAAGACAGTAATGAATGCAAAACAACTGACCGAGGCGCTGAACGGTAAATGGCAGCGCAATCAGGGTCGCGCCTTATGCCCTGTCTGCGGCGGCGATCCGAAAAACCCACCATTGTCCATCAAGGACGGACAGAAAGGCGTCCTTTTCTTCTGCCATAAGAGCCGATGCGCCTTTTCCGACATAGCCGAGAACCTGAGGCTGCACGGACTGGATGAAGCCCTGCGCGAACAGGACACAGGCGACAACCTTCTGGTTGCACGCAAGGCATGGGCTGACGACACCAAGCGCAGAGAAGGCCAGGCGCGGCAGTGCTGGACCGACTGCACGGAAATCGACGGTACACCGGCGGAAACTTATCTGCGGCGGCGCGGTATAGCGATCGAGGCCGACAACCTCGGGTTTCATCCGGCGTGCTGGCATGGCCCGACCGCACACCGCTATCCGGCTCTGGTTGCCAAGATCGAAGGCGGCGAAGGCTTTGCCGTACATCGGACGTATCTCACGCAAGACGGACGCAAGGCCGAGATCGCGCCGAACAAGATGACGCTTGGCCCGATGCGCGGCGGTTGCGTCCGGCTGACATATGCAGGCGGGCAGCCTTGGATTGTCGGTGAAGGCATCGAAAGCACGCTTTCGGCCCTGATCCGTTACGGCAAACCCGCCAGCGCCTGCGCGGCCCTGAGCACATCCGGCATGATCAATATGCGGCTGCCTTCGCATCCGGGGCGTCTGATCATTGCGCTAGACGGTGACGAAGCCGGACGCACGGCTGCAAAGGAACTCGGCACACGCGCTGTCCTGAGTGACTGGTCGGTGGACTTCGCCGATCCGGGTGACGGGAAAGACCATAACGACCTTCTGGAACGGGAGGCGTTTTGATGGATATTAAGCCGTTCACCCTTTCCGAAACCGACGACCTGCCGGAAGGCTACAAGCTGAAAAAGGGCGGCATCTATTATGAGGTCGAGGGCAAGGACGACGACAAGCCCGAGTGGAAATGGCTTTGCTCGGAAATCCGCCTGAGCGCGGAAACGCGCAGCAGTAGCAGCGATGACTGGGGCCGCCTGATCGAGATCAGGGACAACGACGGCGTTTGGCATCGCTGGGCTGCACCTGCCACCCTTTATGCGGTCGATCTAAACGGCTTTATCTCTGAGTGCGTCAGGCTTGGAATGTCCATCGCCCCCGGTAGGCGGGCAAGAGAGACTTTCCAACGGCTGATCCAGACATGGAAACTCAGCACAAGGGCAGTCTGCACGGACCGGCTCGGCTGGAGTGACGAAAGCTGCGCCGCATTCGCCTTGGGTGATGGGCGCGTCATCGGAAACCAGGCTGTCGTCTTTCAAAGTGAAAACGTCAAAAGCGCAGCAGCCGAAATCAGGTCCAGCGGCACGCTTGAAGACTGGCGCGACGGGGTGGCGGCTCTATGCGTCGGGAACCCCCTCATGACACTGGGCGTCTCTCTCGCCTTCGCGGGGCCGCTGCTTGAGCCTCTCAGCATGGAAGGCGGCGGCATTCACCTGCGCGGCCAATCCTCGCAGGGGAAAACCAGCATCCAGCGGGCGGCGGTCAGCGTTTGGGGATCGCCGGGATTTCTTCAGACATGGCGCACAACGGACAACGCAGCAGAAGGCACGGCGGCGATGTGTAACAGCACGCTGATAGCCTTGGATGAAATGGGACAAGTCGAACCCAAGGTTGCGGGCCAAACGGCCTACACTCTTGCAAACGGCAAGGGCAAAGGACGCGCAACGGTAAAGGGCGTCATCAGGCCGTCAGCGACATGGCGCACTCTGATATTGTCATCAGGCGAGTTGAGCCTTGCCGACAAGATGGCCGAAGACGGCAGGAAGCCAAAGGCAGGGCAAGACGTGCGGCTTCTGGACATTGCCGCCACGAACCGCACTCACGGGGTCTTTGACAGTCTGCACGGAATGGCAAGCGGGGCGGCATTTGCCGACGCGGTGAAGATCCGAGCCGCGCAGCAATATGGCACCGCCGGTCCTGAGTTTGTGCGGCGGCTGATTGCGGACAAGGATGCGGCGGTCTCTGAGGTGCGCGCCGGAATCGAGCATTTCTGCGAAGTCGCAAAAGAAAAACTCGGGCTGGGAAATGATGGCCAGATAGCGAGGGCCGCCGCACGCCTTGGGCTGATCGCGGCGGCTGGCGAAGTTGCGACAATCTGGGGTCTGACCGGATGGCCCGATGGTGCAGCCATAGACGCAGCCATGGACGCCCTGAAGGCTTGGGTTGATGGCCGAGGCGGCAGCGGATCGGCAGAAGAACGCGAAGCCGTGCAGCGCGTCGTGGCATTCCTGAACAGGTATGGAGATTCACGCTTTCAACGCGAAGCTGACACCCACATCATTCAAGACCGCGCCGGATGGTTTGCCGATGGCGTCTATTACATCCACGACGACGCGTGGCGAAAGATACACGCCGGGAACGACCACCAGGCAGCCGCCAGAACGCTGCGTGACCTCGGGTACCTAAAGAACGAAGCAACCAAGCTGATGCACAGAAGCCCCCGCTTCGTCAAAAACAGAACCCGATGCTTCGCGGTCCTCGCCGACATTTTGGGGGCTGACAATGCAAAAGCATCCTAAAAACACAGGGACCACGGGGACCAGCAGGGACCACGTTGATATTAAGGGAAAACTCCGGTCCCTGTTTGAAGATTCTCACGGGGACCACGGGGACCAGAAAGCCGGTCCGGTCCCTGTGGTCCCTGCCGGTCCCCGGGCAAGGGGACCAGATAACCCATTGAAAACAAAAAGTGGTCCCTGTGGTCCCTGTGGTCCCCGCGAAAAAACGACAGGCTTGCAAAAATCTGACCCCACCGCCCCTGACGCCGATGGCGTTGCGCGGACGCCCGAGGCGATTGAGGCCATGTGGTCCGAAATGACCCGCCGGGCGGTTGAATACCGGAAAACCATGAAACCCCCGAAATGCGCGTGGTGCGGCAAGTCCGACTGGCGCGTGTCCGTAACTGACCCAGACGACCAGAAGCTGCACGTCCCCTGCTGGAAGGAAAAAACAGCGGAGGCGGACAGGAAACGCAAACAGCGAGAGGAAAGAGAATGAACAAGCCCCTGACACTCAAGACCAAGACCCCGCCGCCGGAACCGCTCCAGACCAACAACTATCTGCGCGGAATGCTTGGCAGGGACATCATCGTCCGGCTGCGTTTTGACGACACGCTGGACGGCAAGCTGGTCTGGTTTGACCGCTGGAACCTCATGCTGAACGTCGATGGACATGACGTCCTCGTTTTCAAGCACGCAATCGACACCATCACCAATCCGAAAGGATCCAAGACATGAGGACACGCAAACTCAAAGGCAACGGTAATGGCTTCTTCGCTGACACCGAGGGCGGTCGAATGATTGAGCAACTCATTGGCGAGGCAATCGGCTTTGAAGATGAGAAAGGAAACGACTTGAGTGAAAAAGCCAAGATTCAAGAAAAGAAAACCGAACTGCTAAAAAAGTATGCTGAAAAGCCAGTGACGGCTTTCTGGCAGTATGACGGCTTTAACCAGCCGCTTGGACACGATCACGAAATTTACCGTGTAGACACCTTCGAGTTGATGCGCGGCACAGACGTCCGTGTGCTTGTCCCGAAGGAAACAGAAGTCCCACGGGCTGCACAGGTGGCGATGCTGAGGAAGATTGCCGACTGGCTGGAACGTGAAGAACCAGCCGACCTAGGTGACACTCCCTTCTGAGCATGAGGCGGGACCCCGGGGGGTGGGTCGAAACCTTGGGAAAGCGATCCCCGGAAACCCACCGCCCACCTGCGTGCGAAATATCACCTCGGAAAAAGGGGGTATCCCCCCGACCAAAGAACTCAAGTGTCTGCCCTGACCTCTTCGAAGTCAGAGGACAGCTTCTGTCCACGTAGCGGTCATCCGACAAAATGACTCAGATGACGGCATCGAGCCCAAAGCCGTCAAAGGATTTGGTCCAGTTTTGTCCTGCGACGGCCAATCGGATTCGGAGGTCGTTCGGTTTTCCATCGACCGCTGCGCCGGGTCGCTGCTCCGCTTGCTGGTCATTGGCAATATTTTGCGGCGTGTCTACTCCAAGCCTGCATCAGACCCGTTTCTCTTAATGTCCAGCAAGTGCGCCAAGCTTTTCTTGGCCGAGCATCGCTCGATCGCCGCTTCGACGCCGCCGCGCGATAGTTCTGGGGCGTTTGAATCGTTGCGGTGCAGAAGACCTTCTCAATCTTGGAGCGCGCCAATTACTTTTGTACACCGCAGGATCTTTCGTGGGATTCTTGCCGTTTGACGACCTATCGCGCAACCGGTCATAATGGCATTCCCGATTGAAAGGGAGACGCCGAGAAATGTACGCTAATGCCTCTAAGCGATCGGCGTTCCCCTATCTCCTCCCAGCCCTTCTGGTTCTGACGATTGCAGGGATCATCCCCCTCGGCTTCGTCTTTTTCTACTCACTCCATGACACATTCGGCGGGAATGTCTTCGTCTGGGTCGGAGATGATTGGTTCCGGCAGGTTCTCGCATCATCCGAGTTCTACGATGCAGTTCTTCGAAGCCTGTTGTTTTCTATGATCGTGCTTTCGGTCCAGATCCCGCTTGGGATTTTCGTCGCCCTGAGGATGCCGCGCTCCGGGCCGTTTGTCGCGATCAGCCTTGTGCTTCTATCCGTCCCGATGCTGACCCCACAAATAGTCGTCGGTTATCTGTGGAAGGTCATGGTCCAGCCAGGGTCCGGTCTGTTGTCTCAGTCCCTGGCCGGGATCGGTTTAACGCTGGACATCAACAGCGTTGGCGGAACCTGGGGGCTTCTGGTGCTCATGGACACCTGGCACTGGACCGGTCTGGTGGTCCTGCTCTGTTATGCGCGTCTTAAGGTCATCCCCGAGGCCTACTACCAGGCCGCCGCCATCGACGGGGCGAGCCGGTGGGCGGTCTTTCGGCATATCCAGCTTCCACGTCTCAGACTCGTTCTCGCTATCGCGCTTCTCTTGAGGTTCATGGACAGCTTCACGATCTATACCGAGGCTTACGTTATTACCCGCGGTGGACCCGGCCAGAGCACGGTGTTTCTGTCACACGAACTTGTGCAGACGGGCCTGATCCAGTTCGATCTGGGTGAAGCCGGAGCCATGGCCGTCATCTATTTCCTGATCGTCGTTCTTGTCTCGGCGTTCTTTTACCGGTTGATTGTGCCTGCGGGCCGGGAGGCAGGCGGCAGATGACCCCCCGTTTCTCGCCCGTGCCAGCGGTGTTCACCTTTTTGATAATTCTACCGATCTACTGGCTGATCGCGATTAGCCTACAGACCCCCGCCAGCGTCGCCGGCACGCTGCGATTGATCCCATCGGACCTCACGCTGGAGAATTTCCGGTTCATCCTGTCGGAGCCTGACTGGTATTGGGGTTATGTCAACGCAGTGATCTACGTTTCGATGAACGTTGTAATCTCCGTTGGAGTTGCGCTGCCAGCGGCCTATGCCTTCTCCCGGTTCCGCTTTCGGGGCCGCCGGGTGCTCTTCTTCTCGCTTCTCATGTTCCGCATGATGGTTCCCGCCATCCTCCTGGTGCCGTTCGTACAGATATTCTCTGCGCTCGATATGATCGACACCTATATAGCCGTGGCATTGGCACATTGTTTTTTCTCCGTGCCGATCGCCATCTGGATTCTGGAAGGCTTCATTTCAGGCATCCCCGTAGAGATCGACGAAAGCGCCCAGGCCGATGGATATGGGACGCTGCGTTTCTTCCAAAAAGTTCTCTTGCCCATGATCGCGCCGGGAGCGGCGACCGCTGCCTTCTTCTGCTTCATGTTCTCGTGGGTGGAATTCTTGCTGTCCAATGCGCTTACGACGATCGACGCCAAACCGTTCGGCGGCATCATGAGCCGAGTCGGCAGTGTGATGTCTGGGCATATTCCCTTGATGGCAGCTGCCGGTGTTCTGGGGCTTGTTCCCGGAGTCGTTCTTGCCATTCTGATGCGCAGACACCTGGCCCAGGGTTTCTCTATGGGCCGGGTGTCATGAGCGGCTATCAGTAGCGGCGGTTGATCGCCTCCAGACGTTCCAGGTTCACGATCGTCGAGAGCATCAGGCGGTCCTGGCTCCAGTCGCCGGGCTGACGCACGGAAGCCGCAGCCATCGAAACACCGACAGCCAAAACTCCCGCCAGGACCGGCACCGCCATCTTCAGCGGTGCAGAAACGGGCCGGTTCGCCAGAGCCAAAAGGCGGCCGGCGAAGGCCTGTTTGGCCGATCGGTCCTGCGCACGGAAGAACGCCACATGCATCGCACGCGGAAGCGGACCCTTGACCTGGCGCTCACAGAACCCAAGAAGGCAAGCGATGTACTCTCTCGTTTCGATGCGGTTGCGGATGATCACCTTCTGGTCGCAGCTCAGCTCCCGCAGCTGGTCGAATGATCGCTTCCACAGGCCGAAGGCGGGGTTCCAGAACATCAGCGGACGCATCACTTCGAACGCCAATTCCCATTCCACGTCACCATCGCGAAGGTGCTGCAACTCATGAGCGAGGATGAAACGCAGCTCCTTCGGTTCCGTGACAAGGCTCGAGGGAAGAACGATATACCGGCGCATAAGGCCGCGCGCAGCGAAAGGAATGCTGACCCGATCAGAGAGACGAATGTCGACCTTGCCAATGCGACGCCAAAGATAGCTTCCCTGAACCGCGTTTCGGACAGCGGCCGCCGACCACAGCATTCGCAAGGTCTGAAAGGCCGCGGCCACGAACAGGATCGCGATAATGCCGGCCAGCAAGGGCGCCTCGCCATCAAAAAGAGCATCCATCAATCGCCCGCGTGTATTCAGCAAGGCTTCGAACTCTACTGCCGGGATCGCGATTTCGCCCCTCAGATACGACGCCACGGCGATGTCGCTCACCGTGATCGGGGTCTTGGGCCAGAGGTTCTGACTGACCGACACCGCGATATGCGCGATCGCGGGGCTGACAAGCGTGAACAGCAGCGCCATCTTCATCAGCCGAAGCTGAGCAGGGTAATTATGCTTCAGGATCGTGCGGGACATCCCCGCCTGAACGATCGCCCACAAGCAGAACGCCAACAGAAACACGATGTTGGCATCAATGAATAGATCAAGTGCCGGTTTCATCGCTGTCATCTTGGAGCCTCCTCTCCACCAGCGCCCGAATATCCTCTAGATCCGATGCCGTCAGTTCCGCGTCATCGACGAGCCGGGCAACAAGTGATGCCGGCGTATCGTCGAAAAGGGTGCGTGACAGATTCTGCAGCGATCGGGTCTGATAATTGTCTTTTTGGAGGAGTGGTGTGTAGACCAGCGTCTTGCCTTCCTTGCGACTTTTCACAAAGCCTTTTTCGTCAAGAATGCGCAGGATCGTGGCTCCCGACGTGTAAGCCAGGTTCCGTTCCGGAGGCAGCTGATCAAGGACGTCTCTGACGGAGCCCTCGCCGAGCGACCAGAGCTCGTTCATGAACTCCAGTTCGACCTCAGTCAGCAGGTCTCCCTTTTTTCGTTTGCGCATCGGTCCTTGTCGTTCCACCAATTCGTCACTCCCCACCCCTACAAAACCATTCATTGCGCGTCACGCGAAGCCTAAACTTTCCAGAAGACGAAAATTCCCCAGCCAATCGCGATGAAAAGCGGGATCCAGATTGGCTGCCCGACAAACCCAAGCCATGCCAGAAAGATGTAGGCGGCGCCGAGAAGCGTGATGAACAAACGGTCACCCAGCGTCGTGGTCAGTCCCAGAACTCCCTTGCGTTCAAGCCCGTCGCGCAACCAGAATCCCTCGAGCAAGCCGATCACGAGGATCGCCGAGAAGATGCCTACGAAGACGGCCAGCGTCGCTGGTGTCCATGCCATCCAAAAATCCGGCCAAAGCGGATCGGTCCACGAAAACCCCTTCTCTTCCTGCTTCCCCACGTTGCCCCACCCCGCCTGCTGGGCAAACGCGGCACCGGGAACAAGGAAAACAAGCAGTAGGCAACGCAGCATCACTCAGACCCTCCCCATCGCGAAGCCGCGGGCGATATAATTCCGCACGAACCAGATCACGATCGCGCCCGGGATGATCGTTAGCGTGCCCGCAGCCGCCAGCAATCCCAGTTCATAGCCGGCGCTCGAGGCGGTGCGCGTCATCACCGCCGCGATCGGCTTGGCCTCTACCGCCGTCAGCGTCTTGGCAAGCAACATCTCGACCCACGAGAACATGAAACAAAAGAACGCGGCCACCCCGACGCCCGCCTTGATGTTGGGCAGGAAAATCTTCACGAAGAACCTCGGGAAGGAATACCCGTCGACATAGGCCGTCTCGTCCAGCTCTTTCGGGATCGAACGCATGAAGCCTTCCAGGATCCAGACCGCCAGCGGAACGTTGAACAGCGTGTGCGCCAGCGCCACGGCGATATGCGTGTCGAACAGGTTGATCGACGAATAGAGCTGGAAGAACGGCAGCGCGAAAACCGCCGCCGGAGCCATCCGGTTCGTCAGCAACCAGAAGAACAGCTGCTTGTCGCCAAGGAACCGGTAGCGTGAGAACGCGTAGGCCGCCGGCAAGGCGACCGCCACCGAAAGCACCGTGTTCAGAGAGACATAGAGGATTGAGTTGATATAGCCCCAATACCACGTCGGATCGGTGAAGATGGCCTTGTAGTTGTCCAGCGTGAAGGTCTGCGGGAACAGCGAGAACCCGGACAGGATCTCGTTTGTCGTCTTGAAGGACATCGCCACCAGCCAATAGATCGGCAACATCAGGAAGGCGATGTAGAGGATCGGGATGACTGACCTTTTTCTCATTTCTGGTCGTCCTTCGTCATCAATGTATAGAACACCCAGCTCACCAGAAGCGTGATCGCGAAGTAGATCAGGCTCATCGCCGCCGCCGGGCCAAGGTCGAACTGCCCCAGCGCGATCTTCACCAGGTCGATCGACAAAAGCGTCGTCGAGTTGCCGGGGCCGCCACCGGTCAGAACAAAGGGCTCTGTATAGATGTTAAAGCTGTCCATGAACCTCAGAAGGATCGCGATGGTCAGCACCGTCTTCATCTTGGGCAACTGGATATAGCGGAAGACGCTCCACGGGCTTGCCCCGTCGATCTTGGCCGCCTGGTAATAGGCATCCGGAATCGAGACCAGGCCGGCATAGCACAAAAGCACCACAAGCGAGGTCCAGTGCCAGACATCCATCACGATCACCGTGATCCAGGCCGCAAGCGGCTGCTGGGTCATGTCATAGTTGATACCCAGCACATCGTTCAGGAAATACCCCATCAGCCCGATCTTCGGCAGGGTGAAGATGTTCCACATCGAGCCGACGACATTCCACGGGATCAGCATGGGCAATGCCATAAGCACCAGGCAGACCGGCACCCAGATGCCCTTCCTGGGCATGGACAAGGCCACGATGATGCCCAACGGCACCTCGATCAACAGGATCAGAAAGGTGAACAGGAACTGTCGGCCCAGCGCGGCCTGAAACCGCTCCGACCTCAGAATCTGTTCGAACCAGTCCAGCCCTTGCCAGAAGAACTGGTTGTTCCCGAACGTCTCCTGTACCGAGTAGTTGACCACGGTCATCATCGGCACGAGCGCGTTGAACGCAACCAGCGCCAGAACCGGCAGAACGAAGAACCACGCTTTCTGATTTTCGGTTCTCATGCGCGTGCCTCCGTCGCGATCCAGCCATCCCGGTAGACGCGGGTTTTCTCGGGGCGCAGACCCAGATGAACCTCGCTGCCCTGCTCGGGTGCGTCGTGCTCGGTCACGATCTTGAGGGCGCTGTCTCCGACCATGGCTTCCACCACGAAATGCCGGCCCACGTCGGAAACCTTGGTAACGCGTGCTGGCACCCCGGTTCCGCCGATGTCGATATGCTCGGGGCGGACGCCCAGTTTCACTGTACCGCCTTGCCCGCTCACCGGACCTTCAAGCGCCACCTCGTGGCCCTGGAACAGCGCGCGATCGCCACGGACTTCGCAGGGCAGGACGTTCATGCCGGGCGATCCGATGAAATGGCCCACGAAGGTGTGCTGCGGGCGCTCGAACAGCTCGACCGGCGTGCCGATCTGCACAACCTCGCCATCCTGCATGACGACCACCTCGTCGGCGAAGGTCAGCGCTTCGGTCTGGTCGTGCGTCACATAGATCATTGTCGCCTTGACCCGCTGGTGCAGCTCCTTGAGCTTCGACCGAAGCTTCCACTTGAGATGCGGATCGATCACCGTCAGCGGTTCGTCAAACATCACGACGTTCACATCGTCGCGTACCAGCCCCCGCCCCATCGAGATCTTCTGCTTGTTGTCCGGGCTCAGACCAGAGGCGCGGGTGTCCAGCATCGGCTCGACCTCCAGCATCGCCGCGATCTCGGCCACTCGGGCCGCGATCCGCGTGGGTTCCACACCCCGATTCTTCAATGGAAACGCAAGGTTCTGCCGTACGGTCATCGTGTCGTAGATCACGGGAAACTGGAACACCTGCGCGATGTTGCGCTGATCCGGCGGTAGCCCGGTGACATCGCGATCATCGAACAGCACCTTTCCCTCGGACGGCGTCAGCAGGCCGGAGATGATGTTCAGAAGGGTGGACTTCCCGCAACCGGACGGGCCCAGCAGAGCGTAGGCCCCGCCATCCTTCCATGTGACATCGATCTCCTTCAGGGCATAATCGTCCGGACCTGTCGGGTTCGGATAGTAACTGTGCCGGAGCTTCGACAGCGTGATGCGCGCCATGTCAGGCCACCCTCTTTCCGTCGGTTCCAAAATAGCGGCAATGGGCCGGATCCATGTAGAACACATGGTCTTCCCCGACCTCGTAGGGATGCACACCCGCGGCCAGCGAAACCCAGGCGTCGTCGCCCAGGCGGAAATGCGCACTCGAATCCGAGCCCGACAACTCCGTCACCAGGACATGACCCTTGAGCGCCACATCGCGTTCGTTCATTCGGTGCGGCGTCACCCGGTGTGGGCGCACTGCCACGGTGTAACGCCCATCGGGCAGGCTCGCGGCCTGCCCTGCCAATGGCCAGGTAATCCCGGTCGCCAGACGTGCCTCGCTGCCGGCTTTCGTCACAGCGGCGACATTGATCGGCGGATCGGAAAAGACCTGTGCAGCCTTCAGATTGTCGGGGTTGCGATAGATGTCCGCTGTCGGCCCAAACTGAGTCACCTGCCCGTCCGACATCAGTGCGGTTCGCCCGCCCAGAAGCAGCGCTTCCTCGGGCTCCGACGTTGCATAGACGACAACCGAACCGCGTCCGGCCAGCAGCTCCGGCAGTTGCTCGCGCAATTCCTCCCGCAATTTGTAGTCGAGGTTCGCCAGCGGCTCGTCCAGCAGGACCGCGCGGCTTTCCTTCGCGATGGCGCGGGCCAGAGCGGTGCGCTGCTGCTGCCCACCCGACAATTCGCTCGGGCGCCGGTGAAGCATCGGACGAAGCTGCAGAAGATCCGCCGCCTCTTCGACCCGCCCCTGAATTTCACTGTTCGCCATGCCCGCGACACGCAGAGGTGAGGCGATGTTCTCGAACACGGTCATATGGGGATAGTTGACGAAGAACTGGTGCACGAGGCTGACATTCCGCTTCTGCGTCGAGATGCGGCTCACATCCTGTCCGTCCATCAGCACCTTGCCACCGGCCAAAGGATCCAGTCCGGCGATCAGCTTGATGAGCGAGGTCTTTCCCGACCCGGTCGCGCCCAGCAATACATTGAAATGTCCCGCCTCCAGCCGAAGCGTCGTCGGCTTGATGTGGGTGATCCGTCCGACCACCTTCGAGGCATCCTGAAGCTCGATCATCCCCGGTGTTCCACTCTTCCCCAGACCATGCTGGAGGCCGCCGCGCAGGCGGCGGCCTCCGGTTCACGTGTTACAGATCACTGAGAACGCCAGCGTGCCACAAGATCGTCGTAGTTGACGGTCTCGCCCTGAGGCTTCTCGTTTTCCAGCTTGGCCTTCGGCGCACCGGGCTGGCTCAGCCAGTACTCCGGATCACGCGGCTCGTTCAGACGAGGCCCGCAGCCGCCATAGACACCAGCCGCTTCGTCTGCCTGCTGCATCCGCGCCATGGTGATGTCCATCTCTTCGGCAAGACGATCCATGGCTTCCTGGGCGGTGAAGGCACCCGAGTTCACGTCACCGATCTGCTGCCACCAGATCTGGGCCAGCTTCGGATAATCCGGCACGTTGATGCCGGTCGGCGACCATGCCACGCGGTCAGGCGAGCGATAGAACTCGACCAGGCCGCCCAGCTTGGGTGCACGCTCGGTGAAGGACTCGTGGTTGACCGACGAGTCGCGGATGAAGGTCAGGCCAACGTGCGATTTCTTCACGTCGACCGTCTTCGAGGTGACGAACTGGGCATAGAGCCAGGCCGCCTGAGCGCGATCCGACGGGGTGGACTTGAGGAAGGTCCACGATCCCACGTCCTGGTAGCCAACCTTCTGGCCTTCGGTCCAATAGGGGCCGTGCGGGCTGGGAGCCATCCGCCACAGCGGGTTACCGTCGGCATCCACCGTGTTGTTGCCTTCCGACTGCGGCTTCACCATGTCTGCGGTAAAGGCCGTGTACCAGAAGATTTGCTGAGCCACGTTGCCTTGGCTCAGCGCCGGCAGCGACTGGTAGAAGTCGTAGGACGCCGCCCCCGGAGGTGCATAATTCCGCAGCCATTCGTCCCACTTGCGGATCGCGTAAACGGCCGCCGGGCCGTTCGCCGCACCACCGCGCGACACGCTTGCGCCGACGGGGTTGCAGGTACCCGCTTCCATGCGGATGCCCCATTCGTCGACCGGAATGCCGTTCGGTTCACCCACGTCGCCGGCACCGGCCATCGACAGCCATGCGTCGGTCATCCGCCAGCCAAGGTCAGGGGCGCGCTTGCCATAATCCATGTGGCCATAAATGCGGGTGCCGCCGATCTCCTGGACATCGTTGGTAAAGAACTCCGCGATATCCTCATAGGCCGACCAGTTGACCGGAACGCCCAGGTCATAGCCGTACTTCTCCTTGAAGCGGGCCTGGATGTCCGGATCGTCGAACCAGTCCTTGCGGAACCAGTAGAGGTTCGCGAATTGCTGATCCGGCAACTGGTAGAGGTTACCGTCCGGTCCGGTGGTGAACTGGATTCCCATGAAGTCTTCGAGATCCAGCGTGGGAGAGGTCGTTGCCGCCCAATCGCCCGCCATCTGTTGCGTCAGGTTATAGGCCAGCTGCAGACGCGAATGGGTACCGATCAGGTCGGAGTCGTTCACGTAACCGTCATAAAGGTTCCGGCCGGTCTGCATCTGTGTCTGGACAGCCTGAACCACTTCGCCTTCGCCGAGGATCTGGTGGTTCACCTTGATGCCGGTGATTTCCTCGAATGCCTTGGTCAGTACTTCCGACTCATAGGAATGCGTCGGAATGCCTTCCGAAAGCACGTTGATTTCCATACCGGCGTAAGGCGCCGCAGCGTCGATGAACCACTTCATCTCCGCCAACTGTTCGTCCTTGCCGAGCGTCGAAGGCTGGAATTCCTCGTCGATCCAGCGCTGGGCAGCCGCTTCATCAGCAAAAGCGCTACCGTATCCCGCAATGACGGCTCCCGCCGCCACTGCGGAGAGTAGATACATCCGCATCTGTCTCCTCCCTAAGTGTTTGGTCCATTGACTTTCGGACCTGCAAATCCTGCGACCAGACCGCGTCGCTTGTCAAACTAAAAAATTAGTAATTGAACGATCCGAAATTGAAACCTCATTATTTTACGTCGCAGGCGTTATGGATAACGGCGTGCGCAGTTTCAGGCACGCCCCTTGGGATTGGCCTGTGGACACAGCGGCCCGAACGGCGTCGGTCTCCGAAAAAGGCGCAGTGTCGCGGGGGCTGAGATACGACATCTTGCCGAATTCCACACACCGGTGAGCGTTGTTCTCGCGAACGCCTCAACAGCTCGTCCAAGGATTGATCCGGACTGGGTCCACTAATCTTGGCAGGGCGACTTTGTCCGCACAGCGGTCGCTAGCCAGATTTGGGTGAACGACCGCTTTCGGCGTAAGCCGCCACTGGGAATTTTGCGCCTAAGGTCAGCTTCGCGGACTATCCTGACCTTCGCAGGTTTGGCAAAAGGAAACCATGACACAGTCTGTTCGTTACCTTTCGCACCCTCAGGTCATCATTGATCCTACGAAACCGGTGCAGAGTTGGTCACTCAACGAACGCGGGCATGAGCGGGTCGCCGCGCTTGCAGCATCTGATGCGCTTTTGGGGACCCGGCACGTAATTAGTAGTGCTGAGACCAAGGCGCTCGAAACTGCCACACCACTGGCGGAAGCTCTTGGGTGCCAGCTGGTAATACGTGAGGCGATGCATGAGAATGATCGGGGCGCCACTGGTTTTCTTCCACCGGATGAATTTGAAACCGTGGCAGACCAGTTCTTTGCTCATCCCGAGGAGAGTGTGCGGGGCTGGGAAACAGCTAAAACCGCGCAGGCGCGAATCGTCAGAGAGGTTCGCGCTTGCCTAGAGGCGTGCAATCGAGGCGATGTTCTCTTCGTCGGTCATGGTGGAGTGGGGACGCTTTTGTTTTGTCACCTTTCTCAAGTGCCAATCAGCAGGAGATTTGACCAGGGCTCAGGCGGCGGTGGCTGCTACTTTGAGTTTGCGGCGCCGAATGGAAAACCAATCGCAAATTGGCAGCCGCTCGAGAACCTGATCGGCAATGCCTAAGACAAGCTCGCGTAACCTTTTGGCTCCCAACAGTCATATGAGGCTTTCGTCAGATGTTTGGATTGCACCCCGTTGCTGCCGACCTCCGAAAAGTGGTCTTCCGAGGCGGCCGGAGTCCACGTCTATCGGTTCATCCAATACGTCCTGGAGGGGCAAGATCGCCGGGCGGGATCAGGCGGTCCGTCATCGCTGCCACAACCGCCCGAGCCTGAAACCGATAAGTCTCGAAACTCTTTTAAGGCCCGAGCATGCTCATCGCACTTTCAGCCGAACTTGACACTCATGTACCAATAGGCGTTCATCGCAACCGATGCGGCGAGCAATTCAAATCCTCTGCCGTCGGGTTTCACCTCGCCCTTTCGAATAGTCACCGCCGTCATCTGGAGTGCTGCGGGCCGCACTCAGCCGAAGGTGTCCTGCTCAAGTGTTTCCGACTGCGCACGCAAACGGGCTGCAGCCTGTTCCGCCGTTAGATCGCGTTGGGGCTCCGCCAGCATCTCGTATCCGACTAGGAACTTCCTCACGGTCGCCGACCTGAGGAGTGGCGGGTAGAAATGGGCATGCAGTTGCCAATGCGCGGTCTCCTTCAGTCCGGGCGGCGCGCCGTGCCATCCCATCGAATAAGGAAACTCGGTCCGGAAGAGACCGTCGTAGCGCGTGCAAAGCCGTTTCAGAATTTCAGCGAGCCTGTCCCGCTCTTGTGTCGAAAGATCCGTTAGCCGGGGGCGGTGCCGTTTCGGCGTGAGCAGCGTTTCGAACGGCCAAACCGCCCAGAACGGCACCACGGCGATCCAATCGTCATTTTCGACGACCACCCGGGTTTCGCCGCTCTGCTCCGCTTCGCAATATGATACGAGCAGGTTTTGTCCCGTTTCCGAGAGAAACGCTTCTTGCGCCTGGTCCTCTCGGGCTACTTCGCTCGGGACAAAATCGGAGGCCCATATCTGGCCATGGGGGTGAGGATTTGAGCACCCCATCATCGCCCCCTTGTTCTCGAAGATCGCCACCCAGGCGTAGTCCCTGGCCAAGGTTTCATATTCCCGGACCCAGACATCCACCACCTTGCGGATTGCCTCGACCGGCAAGGCCGGAAGCGTCAGGTCATGTCGTTCGGAGAAACAGATCACGCGAGAGGTTCCGCACGCCGTCCGGGACTGGAAGAGCGGCGAGCCGGTATCCTCGTGAAATGGGGTGTCCTTCAGAAGCGCGGGGAAGTCGTTTTCGAAGACAAAGGGCCCCGTATAGTCCGGGTTTCTGACGCCGTTCGCCCTTTCGTTGCCCGCGCAGAGATAGCACCCCGCATCGTGTGGCGGCCGCTGCCTGTTCACTGGCGCCTCGGACTGTCCCTGCCAGGGACGGTTGCTCCGATGCGGAGACACAAGCACCCATTCGCGCGTGAGCGGGTTGTAGCGACGATGCGGATGTTGCTCGAAAATCATTCGATGCTCTCTTCTTGCCTCCAGATCGTGCGGGCAATCCACCCGGTCACGGCAGCGGCGCCGCGAGTTCGGCAATGCGCCTGCCCAGCGGCTCCGACGTCGCGGCGACCAATCTTCCATGCCGCAAGGACGGGGAATAGGGATGTTCGCCGTCGACTGCCGCCCAGCCCCCAACCTCTTCTACAAGCAAGACACCAGCGGCATGGTCCCACGGTTTCAGCGCGTATGAGCGCAGGAAATCGACCCGTCCAGAGACAAGCCCGCGATACTCGTGGCATGAGCAGCGGATATCGCGGATGTTCATGACCGGGTCGAAGCCCCTCCGCACGATTTCGCGCGTTGACGAGTCGTAGTCATCCAGAGTCACGTATCCTCTGGCCTGGTTGAGCGCCGAAGACTTGTCGCAAGACCCAAGCCGTGTAACCGTGCCGTCTGGGCGGCGAAACCATGCCCCGTCTCCGCGCTGGGCAAACATCCAGTCATCCAGCACCGGATCATAGAGAATACCGAACATTGTCTGCCCATTGTGGACCACCGCGAGGATCGTCCCGAAGACCGCAAGGCCAGCGACGTAGTTTCCCGTACCGTCGATCGGATCGACGATCACGCAGGTTTCGCAGGTGCAGATAGCATCAAGCAGTCGCGCGTCCTCGGCCACCGCCTCCTCTCCGATAACTGCGGCGCCAGGCAGGATTTTTTCGACGCCCCGCCGGATCATCTCTTCTGCTGCCCTGTCCGCAACCGTGACAAGGTCCGCCGGACCAGACTTCGTCTCGACGTCGCTGACGGACAAGTTGCGGAAGCGCGGCATGATCTCGCTGGCAGCTGCGTTGCGCACGACGTCGATAAGGTCATCGATGTCATGCGCGGACAGTCTCACCGGGCAAGCCCCCGGACCCTCTGCGGGGTCACGACGTGATGGCCCTCTGGTGCGATATCGTGGAAAAAATAAAAATCCTGAAGCGCCGCCGGCCGGATTGGCTCGTTCCCGAAAGGCAAGGCGGAATCGTAGGGCGCCACCATGCTGCCTGCGACGTAGCACGTCATCCGACCTTCGCTCGCGACGTAGGGGCGGTGAACATGGCCCGACAGCACTATGACTTGCTCGTGCGCCGTGCCCATTATTTTCATGAAACGCTCGCGCCCCTCCAACCGGCAGAAGCCGTCGAACTGTTTCAACCCCAGAACGAGCGGCGGGTGATGCATGACGACGACAAGGCGGTCACCATTCTTCCGCGCCACCTCCTGCTCGAGAAGTACAAGACCCTCCTCGTCGAGCGCGCCCTCGGTTGTCGCCTCGATGCATGTATCAAGCCCGAGGAGGCGAACCCCAGCAACCTCGACGACCCGATTTGTGATGTGCCAGTCTGCGAAGATCTTCGAAGTCTGGCCAAAGGCATGCATGCCCGCGGGCCCATCGTGGTTCCCGGGGACAATGGCGACCGGCACGCCGATCGCACTGAACATCTGCACGAAATCATCAAATTGACGGGGATCTGCCTTGTCGGTCAGGTCTCCCGAAACCACGACGAGATCGAGCGCTTCCGAAACGGCTGTCAGATCTGCGACAACGGCCTTCGCCACGTCCTTGGGATCACCAACGGCGCCATTCAGTCCGAGATGCAAGTCAGAGACATGAGCGAGCCTCATCGGTGGCCTCCTGAGGCTTCGAATGATACCGGAGCGATCTTCACTTGATCCCCGCTCGCATGAAGTTCGCGACGAACTGCCTTTGAAAAATGAGGAACGCGATGATCAGCGGAGCTGTCGTCATTAACGTCGCCGCATTGACGAGCGACCATTCGATGCCGCTTTCCACTGTAGCGAAGACGCTCAAACCAACGGTCACCGGGCGCACCTCGGGCGAGTTTGTCACGATAAGGGGCCAAAGGAAGTTGTTCCAATGAAAGCTGATCGAAACAAGCCCATAGGCCAGATAGACGGGACGCGCCAGCGGCACGTAGACCGTCCAGAGGACACGCCAGGCGCCCGCGCCCTCGATCTGGGCCGCCTCGTCAAGCGACTTCGGCACCGTCAGAAATGTCTGGCGGAGCAAGAAAATCCCAAAAGCCGACGTCAGGTAGGGCAAGGCAATTCCGATAATCGTATCGGTGAGGCCGATCGTCGAAAGCGTAAGGTAGTTCTCCACGATCAGGATCTCGGGCGAGATCAGAAGCTGCACCATCACGAGACTGAAGAGGAACCCTGCCCACCGGAAGCGATAGCGCACGAAGGCATAGGCCACGAGCGTGCAGAGGATGAGGTTGGCCACCAGCACCGTAACGATGAGGATCACCGTATTGAGGAAGTAGAGTGCGAAGGGTGCCGCGGCCCAGGCCTCGGTGAAATTCGACAGCGTGATCGGCGCGTTCCAAACGAAATTGGCCGAGTATCTCTCGGGGTGAAACGCAGTCCAGACCGAGTAAAGGAATGGCAGGCCCCAGACAGCGGCAAGCACGAAAGCCAGTGTCGTGAAGGCAATTCGGTTGAGCCCGGAGGTCATTGGTAATGCGCCTTCCTGTTGAGCACCCAGAACTGAAACGCCGCAAGGATGCCGAGTATAACGACCATCAAGACGGTCAGCGTGGCGCCGTAGGCGAAGTCACGGAAGCCAAAAGTGACCTCATAGATGTAGTAGAGCAGGAGCGAGCTCGAATTGCTCGGCCCGCCCCGGGTCATTACCACGATGTGGTCGACAAGGCGGAAGGCGTTTATCAACGCGTTGACCGCCACGAAGATTGTCGTCGGCCTGAGAAGCGGAAGCACCACGTCGAAGAAAATCCGAACAGACCCTGCGCCTTCGAGACGGGCGGCGTCCTTGAGGTTTGTCGGGATGGATTGCAGCGCGGCCAGGTAGAAGATCATGAAGAGCCCGGCTTCTTTCCAAACCGCCACCACCATCATCGAGGCGAGCGAGGTTTCGGTGCTGCCGAGGAAGTTGATCGAGGGCAGTCCCACCGCGTTCAGAAGCTGTGACGCCAGGCCAATGCCCGGCGCGTAGAAGAAAAGCCAGATATTCGCGACCGCCACCATCGGCAGCATCGTCGGCAGGAAGAACGAAAGACGCATCAGCCCGGTCGCGGGAAGCTTGGAATTGACCAGAAGAGCCATGCCGATCGCCAGCGCGATAGCAATCGGCACGGTGCCGATCGCATAGATGAAGCTGTTGATCAGCACCTGCATCAGCTTGTCGTCTTCGAGCAGTGTCTCGTAATTCTTGAGGCCGACAAACCGCGACGGGCGGAAGGAAGAGCCGTTGTTCCAGAAGGAATTCAACAGCGCCTTGGCTGCCGGATAATGCGTGAATGCCACAAGAAGCGAACAGGGCATCAGAAGCAGGATAAATCCCATCCCGTATGACAAGCGCATGTTCATGTGTCAGTTCGCCCGAGTTTCCGTTGGGGGTGACTGCGCGCCACGGGAAATATGGCGCGCAGTCAGTTCGTCCTCGCCTCAGCGATACTCGCCAAGGATGTCGTCAGCCTTTTCTTGGGCTTCGGCCAGCGCGGTGGCCGCGTCGGCCGCTCCCGTGATGACACCCTCGATGGCATCGACCAGGAATTGCGTAACCCGCGCGCGCTGGAAGGTGGCGAACTCGCGATAGGCGTGCGGCATCTGGTCGAGCGCCACCAGCGCCTGCGGCAGGCGCTCGGCATATTCCTTCATCTGAGGCGTTTCCCAGGCCGCCTGGCTCGGGGCCACATAGCCTGTCGCCATGCTCCAGATCGCCTGGTTCTCGGGGGTCGTCATGAACTTGACGAAGTCGAGGGCTGCTTCACGCTCTTCGTCGGAAATGTCCTTGAAGATATAGAAGTTGCCGCCGCCGACCGGGGCACCCGGACCGTCGCCGCCGGGCAGGAAGCCCACGCCCCAGTCGAACTCAGCGTTCTCGTTGATGAAGGCAAGGTTGCCGGTCGAAGTCCAGATGGACGCCGCCTGACCTTCGAGGAACGCCTTCGGCGTATCGCCCCAGGTGATGCCGCCCGGTGCCATGACCTCTTCGTCGGCAAGGCGCAGCATGAACTCAAGAGACGCCTTCGCCGCGTCGGTGTCGAAGCGCGCCTCGGTGCCCGTGTCGGTGGACAGGACATCGCCCTTGGACTTGACGAGGCCGCCGAAGAGCCACGCACCGGCAAGCCCGAGGTTCGGGATGCGCGTGCCCCACTGGGTCACGTTGCCGTTCGCATCCTTGATAGTCAGTTTCTTGCCCATCTCGACCATCTCGTCCCAGGTCTTGGGCGTGACTTCTGGGTCGAGGCCGGCGGCGCGCCAGGCGTCCTTGTTGTAATAGAAAACCGGTGTCGACCGCTGGAAGGGGATCGAGTAGACCTTGGCGTCGAAACGGGTGTCGACCATGAAGCCTTCATAGAAGCTGTCGATCCAGGCCTTATCCTCGGCCGAGGTCGCGATGTCCGAGATCGGTGTGATCACGTCCTCTTCGATCAAAGTGAAGATGTCGATGGCCAAAAGCACCGCGACTTGCGGCGGGTCGCCCGCCTGTGCAGCGGTCAGCGCCTTGGTGGTCGTTTCTTCGTAGTTCCCCGCATAGACGGCCTTCACACTGTGCTGGGGGTTCTGCGCCGCCCAGGCGTTGGTCAGTTGCTCGATCGTAGCCACAGCGGGAGCGTTCACGCCGACAGGGAAATAGAATTCCAAATCGGCCGCCTGAACCACTGGAGCGGTCATGCTCATCGCCGCGCCTATGATCAGCGGCAGCGCCGTTTTCTGTCTGATGTTCATGGTGTCTCCTCCTTGTTGTCGCCACCCTTGGCGGTGTTGTTGGTCCGGAATCACAAGGTGAATCCCCTGCGATGGCCGTCCGACTTCGAAAAAAGATGTGTGCTGGCAGCTGACCAGCCAACGCTGATCTCGGAGCCTTCTTCGGGCGCTCCGTCGCCGGCATGCGCCGCTATGAACCGCGCGCCCGAGGGTGCAACGAGATGCACCAGAAAGACCTTCCCCTCGTATTCGAGGCTTTCGACCCGAGCGGTTGCGCTGAATTCGGTGTCACTGGCACCAAGTGTCAGGCTCTCCGGGCGGACACCGAAAAGCGCGTCGGAAGGGGCCAAGCCACCCTCGGGGGCGAGCGTCGATGGCGCACGCACATCCTCCGGTGACAGCAGGTTCATCGGCGGCGTTCCGATGAACCCGGCGGCAAAGGTGTTCGCCGGCCTGTCGTAGAGTTCCTGCGGAGTGCCGACCTGGCTGACATTTCCCGCATTCATCAGCACGACCCGATCGGACATCGACAGAGCCTCGCTTTGGTCATGGGTGACGTACACGACCGTGATGCCCAGCTTCTTGTTCAGTGAGCGGATCTCGCTTCTGATTTCGACGCGCAGCTTGGCGTCGAGGTTGGAGAGGGGCTCGTCCATCAGGACCAGCGGCCGGTCCGACACCAGAACACGCGCCAGTGCCACGCGCTGTTGTTGGCCACCGGATAGCTGGGAAGGCTTGCGATCCAGAAGCTTGCCAAGCGCCATGAGCTCCGCGACCCGCGCCAGCGCCTTTTCCTTTTCGGCCTTCGGGACTTTCCGGACATTGAGGCCATAGGTGATGTTCTCCGCGATCGTCATATGCGGAAAGAGCGCGTAGTTCTGGAAGACCATGCCGATATTGCGCTCGGCTACCGGGATGCGCGCGACATCCTTCTTACCGATCAGAATCTGGCCGCCGCTGATCTCGTCAAGGCCCGAGACCAGCCGCAGGATAGTGCTCTTGCCGCAACCAGACGGACCCAGAAGCGTCAGAAAACCGCCCGGCTCGATGTCGAAATTGACGTCGCGCAGCACCTCTACTGCGCCCCAACTCTTCATGAGGTTGACCACCTCGAGGGAAACACCCGCGGCGCTCATGCCAACACCAGCGCGATGCCTGCGCCTTCGAGCCGCTGACGACTATCATCGTCGAGTCCATCATCAGTGATGATGCAATCGATATCGTCAAACGACGCCGTCTTGATGAAGCCGCCCGCCCCCACCTTCTCATGCTGTGCCACGACCATGTTCCGGCGCGACGCCGCAACAACTTCCGCCTGAATCTGGCTATAGCTTTCATCTCCGATCGAGATTGAGCGATTGGCCAGATCGATGGATGAGCAACAGAGAAAGGAGATATCGAACGTCAGCGTGCGGATCGCCGAGATTGCAAGCCGCCCTCCGAAGGAGTCGTTCACGCCAATGTAGGCGCCTCCGATCAGGTAGAAATTCGGGATACCCTGATCCCGCAGCCGCGACGCGATGCGCAGGCACGAGGTCACATAACGGCAGTCTGGTTTCCTATGGGCGCTCTCGGCAACCGCAAGTGCGGTCGTCCCGGCGTCCAGAAACACCGTCTCACCGCCGTCGAGAAGCTCAATCGCAGCCCGTCCTATGCGCCGCTTCTCCTCGGAGTGGAGCAGCATTCGTTCGTCGTTCGGAAGGTCGATCAAGGCACTGGCGTTGTTCACCACCCCTCCGTGGGTCCGTGTGACGACCCCTGTCTCGCCGAGTTCCTTGAGATCCCGGCGAATGGTGGCGGTCGAAACGCCAAACTCCTTTGAAAGCTCTCCCACCGCGACGGCCCCGCGGCCTTCAACGAGGTCGACGATTTTGCGGCGACGGACTGCGCCTAGCCGGAAGTCGTCCTTCATTGCGCGTTTTTGCTTCTATTCTTAAGCATTTCGCGACTCCTCCCTCATAACGATCATAAAAAATCGTAAACGCGCATTTTTGAGCAGTCAAGCGTCATTCGAGTGCGCCCTCACGGACGCCAGAATCGCATTCCCGAAACCCTGGTTTCATGGACTTGTCGAAGGCTGAAGTGGGCCAACTGCCACTTCAGGAAGGCGAAGAATAGCGGCATTCAGAACAGAAAACCTCTTTGATGTCTTGTCCGAAGCAGACAGCGTAACACAGCTAGCGATGCAAAGATGACGGTCGCGTTTCAACGTCCAATTTGGGCTCAACGGAGACATCCGAGTCTTTTGGTCGGATGACCGCTTTGCCATGTGGAGCGGAAGTTCGGATTTACGGACGCAGTACCTCGTCCACTGTTTCTTGGTCCAACCCCAACACCTTTGCAGCCTCGCGTAGCATCCACGCACCGGCCGGCAGTTTCGCGATCTCAAGACGATCCGCCCATATCTCCCGCGCCCACGTCTCGCGATCGTCGGGAAGCAGACTCTCGATGCTGGTTTTACGCCCTCGTCTGTCAGGCACAGTTCTTACTCTGGATAGAGTTTTGTGCTAGAACATTTCATGAACATTATGCGCATTC